>CANRJI010000042.1 GCA_947630885.1 uncultured Bacilli bacterium | reverse complement strand
GTTGATAAAATAATTTTATACTTATAGTTGTTATTTATTTCATGTTTCACGTGAAACATAAGATCTAGAAATTAAATACTAAAGTAAAGTTTCACGTGGAACATAAGATTTGAAATTAAATATTAAAATAAGGTTTCACGTGAAACATAAGATCTAGAAATTAAATACTAAAGTAAAGTTTCACGTGAAACATAAGATCTGAAATTAAATACTAAATTAAGGTTTCACGTGAAACATAAGATCTGAAATTAAATACTAAAGTAAGGTTTCACGTGGAACATAAGATTTGAAATTAAAAATTAAATTAAGGTTTCACGTGAAACATGAGATCTGAAATTAAATATTAAAATAAGGTTTCACGTGGAACATAAGATCTGAAATTAAATATTAAAATAAGGTTTCACGTGGAACATAAAATTTAAAATTAAATACTGAAGTAAGGTTTCACGTGAAACATAAAATCTAAAATTAAATACTGAAGTAAGGTTTCACGTGAAACATGAAATTTAAAATTAAATATTAAGGTAAGGTTTCACGTGAAACATGAAGTGTGTAACTAAATAATAAATAAAACATAATAAATAATTTTAATAATGATATGATTATTTTAAAATTGAAAAGAAATATGTAAAATGATAATATATTAATGTTTCACGTGGAACATAGTAAGTGTTGGTGATGTTGATGAATGAAAAAAAATTAATGCTAGCATTAAAAGAAGCAAAAAAAGCATTTAATGATGATGAAATACCTGTTGGTTGTGTAATAGTTAAAAATAATGAAACAATTGCCTGTGGATATAATCAAAGAGAAAGTAAAAATAATGCTATATTGCATGCGGAAATTATTGCTATTGATAAGGCCTGTAAAAAGTTGAAGAGTTGGCGATTGGATGATTGTATTATGTATGTTACGTTAAAACCTTGTATGATGTGTATGGGTGCAATTGTTGAAAGTCGTATTAAAAAAGTTTATTATGGCACTGAAAACAATAGCGAACAAATGTATGATGTCGAAAAATTACCAAAAGGCCTTCAATTATATAATTTAAATAATCGAGATTGTTCAAAAATATTATCTGATTTTTTTAAAAAGAAGCGAAAAAAATAAAATATTGGCTTCTTTTTATGTTATAATATTAGCGATAGGAGGTATATGGTGAGTTACTTAGCTTTATATAGAAAATATCGACCTGTTGATTTTGATAATGTATATGGTCAAGAAGAAGTAGTTAAAGTTATTAAAAATGCAATTATTAATAATAAAATATCACACGCCTATCTTTTTAGTGGACCTAGAGGCACTGGTAAGACAACTATTGCCAAGATTATTGCAAGATTAGTTAATTGTGAACATCTAGAAAATGGCAATGCCTGTGGAAAATGTTATAATTGCTTAAATTTTATGAATAGTAACGATATTGTTGAAATTGATGCTGCTTCAAATAATGGTGTTGATGAAATTAGAGAACTTAGAGATAAAATTAATTTAGTTCCCAGCAATGCTAAATATAAAGTATATATTATCGATGAGGTGCATATGCTTACGACACAAGCCTTTAATGCTCTTTTAAAAACACTTGAAGAACCTCCATCACATGTTATTTTTATTTTAGCTACAACAGAGCCACATAAAATACCTCTTACTATTTCATCGAGATGTCAGAAGTTTAGATTTTCGAAAATTGATGATGACTTAATTGTTGATAGACTAAAAGAAATAGCTAAATTTGAAAAAATTGATGTTGATGATGATGCTTTATATGAAATTGCTCGTATTTCTGATGGTGGAATGAGGGATGCGATAAACTTTTTGGATCAATTGGTTTCATATAGTAATGGTAAAATTACGTTAGATGATATATATAAAGTAAATGGTTCAGTGTCTTATGAAGAATTATATGAGTTAGTTAAAAGTATAATTAATAATGATAAGGTTAAGATAATTGAATTTGTTGATGAAATTGATAAAAGCGGAAAAGATATCAACAAATTTGTGGAAGAAATGATTATCTTTTTAAAAGATGTTATTTTGTATAAAAATGCTTCTTATTTATCAAATATTAAGGTAAAAAATGATTATGTTAAATTAGTAAATGATTTATGTGGAGCTAAAGTATTATATGAATTTATTGATGTATTAAATAATACACAAAATGTAATTAAATTTTCGACACATAGTTCGATTATCTTTTTAACTTCAATTTTGAAATTTTCGGATGAAAATAATGAAAAAGATAGTAAAATTATTTCCCGGGAAATAATTTCGGAGGAAAAAGTAAAAAGTAGTAATACTTCTAGTAGTAAAAAAGATGATAAAAAAAATATTTCCCGGGAAATAAAAACAAATGAAATGAGTTTAGATGATGTTGATGTTAGGATAAATAATGCTTTGGCTTTAGCATCTAAAGAATATTTGAAAAACTTAAAAGAAGTTTGGGGAAAAATTGATGAATACCTTTTTGATGATGAGTATTCAGTGGTGGCTGGATTACTTAAAGATTCTAATGTGGTAGTGGCTTCAAAAGATAATTTGATAATTGAAAATAAATTGGCATCAATTGTTGATAGAATTAATGATAATTCTTTAGAAATTGAAAAACTATTTAAGAAGGTTTTTGATTATAATGGTTTAATTGTGGCCATGACTGTTGATAATTGGAATATACAAAAAAATAAATATATAAGTGATATTAAAAATGGTATTAAATACACTGTAAAAGAGAAAGTAGTTAAGGAAAGTAAAACTATTAAAAATAATAATGATCCAACTAAGCAACTTATTGACTTAATGGGTGATAATATTATTGAATATAAATAAAGGAGAATGATGAATATGAATATGCAAGCTATTATGCAACAAGCAAAAAAAATGCAAAGAGATATTGAGAAGGCACAAAAAGAATTAGAAGAAAAAGATTATGAAGGCAAATCACAATTAGTTACTGTAACTTTCAGTGGAAAAAACGAACTTAAATCAATAAAAATTGATAGTGATAATTTAGATAGTGATGATATTGAAATGTTAGAAGATATGATTCTTGTTGCTGTTAATGAAGCTATAGCAAATATGGAAAAAGATAAACAAGAAAAACTTGGTAAATATGGCCAAATGCTTAATGGATTGATGTAAAATGCTCCCTAATAGTGTTAAGAATATTATTGATTGTTTGGAAGATTTACCTGGAATTGGTGAAAAAACGGCAGAAAGACTTGCTTTTGCGATGATTGGTTTCAGTAAGGAAAAACTTACTTCTTTTGCTGATGCTATTATGGCAGTTAGAGACAAACTTACTTATTGTGATATATGCGGAAATATTTCGGAAGAAAATATTTGTCCTATTTGTGCTGATAAGGAAAGAAATAGTAAAATTATTTTTGTTGTGGAAAAGGCTAAAGATATATCTTTGTTTGAAAAGATTAATATTTTTAGTGGTAAGTATCATGTTTTAGGTGGCCTTATATCTCCACTTGAGGGTATAGGACCTGAAGATATTAATATTGATAAGTTAGTTTCAAGAATTGAAAAAGATAATGTTGAAGAAATTGTTTTGGCTTTAAAACCTTCGATTGAGGGTGAAACAACAATGCAATATATAAAGAAAATATTAGAAAATAGTAAGGTTAAAGTTACAAGAATAGCAACAGGTATTCCGATAGGAACGGATATTGAATATATTGATTCGATGACTTTGGAATTTGCTTTTGAGGGAAGAAAGGACATATAAATATTAAAAATATCATAAGTTTTAATGGTGAAACTATGATGAAAATGATATTTAATGTTGTAAAGAAGGTTATAGTAGGTTTACTTTTGCTTTATGCTTACAATATGATTGTTTTTCCACTTAATGCTGTTATTCCACTAAATATTTTTACAGTGGCATTTGTTTCTCTTCTTGGCTTTCCTGGAATGATTGGTTTGTGTTTATTTTCAATATTTGTTCTTTAAAAGAGGTGGATGATGTTAGATAAATATGTTACAGAGCAACCAAATCTTTGTAGTTTACTTAGTAATGCAATTAGTAATGATAAATTATCGCATGCTTATATTTTAGATTCTAATGGAAATATGGATGCTCTCGATATTGCTACTGCTTTTGCTAAAGAAGTTGTTTGTTACAATATTCACGATGAAAATGAAAAAAAAATTATATGTCAAAGGATTGATGATGGTAATTTTATTGATATTAAAATTATTGAGCCTGATGGCTTGTGGATAAAAAAGGAACAATTATTGGAACTACAAGAAGAATTTAATAAAAAGTCATTTGAGGGAAGCAAGAAAATATATATTATCAAAGGAGCCGATAAGATGAATGTTCAGGCTTCTAATTCGATATTAAAATTTTTGGAAGAGCCTGTTGATGATATTATGGCTATCTTGATTGTTGATAATGTTAATTTACTTCTTCCGACAATTGTGTCGCGCTGTCAAGTTATGAAATTAAATAAAAAAGACTTTAATAATAATACGCGAGTTAATTTAGATGAAATGATAAGAAAAACGGAGTATGAATATTTGTCATCAGAGGAAAGAGATGATATAATAAGTAGCGTTCTTGCATTTATTGATAAACTTGAAAAAACGGGACTTGATACGATAATTTATGCTAAGAATTTATGGCATAATAAGTTTAAAGATAGAAGTTTAAATATATTGGCACTAGATATAATGATTAATTTTTATTATGATGTGCTTAAATATTTGTCTGGTGGACAAGCAGAATTTTTTACAGACTATACTGAAAATATTACTTCGATTGCAAATTTAAATGATATTATGTCGATTGCTAAAAAAATTGAAATTGTTGATGATGCAAAAAATGGTGTTAAAAGAAATTTAAATGTTAATTTACTTGTCGATAAAATGATAATTGGAATGTGTGGTGATTAATGATGAAAGTTGTTGGTGTAAAGATTAATGAAAGAGGAAAAGTTTATTATTACGATGATAATGACCTAAATCTTAAAATTAATTTGACAGTTATTGTTTCGACAGAAAGAGGTTTACAATTTGGAACGGTTGTCGATATTTTAGATGAAAGTGTCGATAATAAGTATGATAAAGTTGTTAGAATTGCAACAAAAAAGGATTATTTACAACATATGAAAAATTTAGAAGATGAAAAAAAGGCTTTACAAGTATGTAAGACTTTAATTGAAAAAAATAATTTGAATATGAATGTAATTGATGCTAATTATAATTTTGATAAGAGCCAATTGTTATTTAGATTTTTGTCAGATGAAAGAGTTGATTTTCGACAACTTGCTAAGGAACTAGGTGCTAAGCTTCGAACAAGAATTGAACTTCGTCAAATTGGGGTTAGAGATAAGGCAAAAGAAATTGGTGGACTTGGACCATGTGGTCGCTTTTTGTGTTGCAGTACTTTTTTAACTTCATTTGATACGGTATCGATAAATATGGCTAAAATACAAGGACTAGCCCTTAATCCAACAAAAATTAATGGTGTTTGCGGAAGACTTTTATGTTGCCTTAATTATGAAAATGAGCAATATGTTGAAGCAAGAGTAGGAATTCCTGATGTTGGTAAAAAAGTTAAAATAAATAATCAAGAAGGAAGGGTTATTTCTTCAGATCCTCTTGCTGGTAAATATAAAGTCCTTGTCGATGATGAAATAATTGTAGTTGATAAAAATGATAGTAAAAAATAGTTTACTTAATTATCGTAATTGTTATATTTATCAAGATACGGAATATTTTAAAATGTCACTTGATTCTTTATTACTTGCTAAGTTTGTTACAATAAATTTAAGAGATAAAATGATTTTAGATATAGCAACTGGTAATGCTCCTATTCCGATGCTACTTACATATCGAACGAAAGCTAAAATATTTGGAGTTGAACTTCAGAAAGAAATATTTTCATTAGGTAAAATTTCCATAAAAGAAAATGATATGACAAATCAAATTACTTTGATTAATGAAGATGCTAGAAATTTGAAATTTCTTTTTGAATCTGATACTTTTGATGTTATTACTTGTAATCCTCCTTACTTTAAAACAAAAAGTGAATTATATAAAAATAATAATATGATTAAATCAATAGCAAGGCATGAAGAATTTTTAAAATTAGAAGATGTTTTTATGATAAGCAGATATCTTCTTAAGAATAATGGGCGTCTTGCTATTGTGCATAGAACAGAAAGACTTGTTGAAATTTTGGAAATGATGAAAAAATATAATTTTCAACCGAAAAAAATTAGATTTGTATATCCAAATAAAAAGAAAAATAGTGATCTTGTTTTGATTGAAGGAATTTTAAATGGTAAAGAAGGATTAAAAATGTTACCACCTTTATTTGTATATGATGAAAACGGTAAATATACAAAAGAGGTTGAAGGTATGTTTGGAGAGTGATTATATGGTACAAAATAGTTATGATGATACACCGACTTTATATTTGGTACCAACGCCAATTGGTAATTTAGATGATATTACTTATAGAGCACTTAATATTTTGAAAGAAGTAGAAGTTATTTTTTCAGAAGATACGCGAGTTACTCTTAATTTGTTAAATAATTTTAATATTAAGAAGAAATTGATTTCACTTCATGAGCATAATGAAGATACTTTAAAAGAGAAGGTATTGGAATATTTAAAAAGTGGTGTATCAGTAGCACTAGTAACAGATAGAGGGACACCAATTATTAGTGATCCTGGATACAAAACGGTTAAATATGTAACAGATAATAATTTTAATGTTGTTTCATTACCTGGTGCGACAGCACTTATACCTGCTGTTACCGCTTCGGGAATTAAGCCACAGCCTTTCTTGTTTTATGGCTTTTTAAATAGTAAAGATAGTAAAAGAAGAGAAGAATTGGAATTACTTAAAGATAATTTATATACGATAATTTTTTATGAAGCACCACATCGAATTATAAAGACACTTAATTTAATGCTTGAGGTATTAGGAGACAGAGACATTTGCGTAGCAAGAGAAATAACTAAAAAATATGAAACTATATATCGTGGTAAAATTAGTGAAATTATTCCTAATATTCAAGAGAAGGGTGAATTTGTTATTGTTGTCTCTTGTGATGAAACTCCAAAGTTTATTGAAGATATATCGGAAATTGAGGCAGTGGAATTATATATTAAATCAGGAATTGATGTAATGTCGGCGATAAAGAGAGTAGCTAAAGAAAAAGGTGTTCCTAAAAATGAAATATATAAATTGTATCATCAAAAAATGGATGAAAAATAGATAGGGGAAGATAGATATGAAATTGGTAGTGGGTCTTGGTAACCCTGGGAAGGAATATGAAAAAACAAGACATAATATTGGTTTTGGATTACTTGATTATATTGCAAGAAAGAATGGTTACTATTTTAAAACAGAAAAGAAATTTAATGCTGATATTTGTGAGATTTTAGTAGAAAAGGAAAAGGTTATTTTGATTAAGCCTCTTTCATATATGAATTTATCTGGAACAGTAGTGGAAAAAGTAGCTCATTTTTATAATATTGATAATAAAGATATTTTAGTTATTCATGATGATTTAGATATGACTTTTGGAAAAATAAGAGTTTTATACGATAGTACAAGTGGTGGTCATAATGGAATTAAAAATATTATTGAATGTTTAGGAACTAAAGAGTTTACGAGACTTAAAATTGGTATTTCTAACGATAAAAGTATGGAAACGAAGGATTATGTTCTCGGGAAGTTTAATAAAGAAGAAATTAATAAGTTAGATAATATTTATGAAAAACTGGTAAATATTATTAATGACTTTATTTTATGTGACGTTAGTGCATTAAAACAAAAATATAATAGTATGAATGAAATTTAGATACATGAAAAAATGTATCTTTTACTTGTTAGGAGGTGATACTCATGAATTTTTTTGAAGATTTATTTGATGCTACCAAAAAGAGCGATTTTGTAGTAACCGGATTAAATAGAGAACTTAATGCTATATATATTTACGATTCTTTTATGAAGAACAATACGAATATAGTTGTCCTTACTAATTCTTTATATGAAGCAAATGAAATATATAATCGTCTTATTTGCTATACTAATAATGTTTTATTTTTTCCAATGGATGATTTTATAGCTAGTGAGGCAACACTTATTAGTTCTGAATTTATGATTGAAAGAATTAATACATTAAACTCTCTTTTATCTTCAGAAAAATATATTGTAGTTACTAATTTGATGGGTATACTTAGATATCTTCCTAGCAAAGATTTATATGCTAAAAAAATTATTCAAGTAAATAAAAATGATGAACTGGAACGAGATGATTTTATTTCATCTTTATATGTCTTGGGTTATAAAAAAGTACCGACAGTTACAAAAACGGGAGAAATGGCTATTAGAGGTTACGTTATTGATATTTTTCCAATCTGCTATGATAATCCAATTAGAATTGAATTCTGGGGAGATACGGTTGATAGTATTAAATTTTTTG
>CANRJI010000041.1 GCA_947630885.1 uncultured Bacilli bacterium | reverse complement strand
TCTAAGAAAGAAAAAATAAGGAAAATTATGTAAACTTTATATCGTGTATTTTAAAATAAAGAAAATAATGATATAATTATAATTGCAGTATGGAGGTATGTTATGGAGTTAATTAGAGTTAACGATGTTCAAAAGACATATAAAACGGGAACTGTTGCCTTATATGATTTTAATATAAGTATTAAAAAAGGTGAGTTTGTTTTTGTTATAGGCTCATCTGGAAGTGGTAAATCGACTTTTATTAAAATGTTATATAGAGAAGAAAAGCCTGATAAGGGTTCAATTATTATTGGAGGAATTAACGTAGCAAAGCTTCGAAATAGGAAAGTTTATGTCTTGAGAAGAAAACTTGGCGTTGTCTTTCAAGATTTTAAGTTGCTTCCAAAAAGGACAGTATATGAAAATGTGGCTTTTGCGATGGAAGTATTAGGATACGATAAAAAAGAAGTATATAAAAGAGTACTTGAAGTACTAGATTTAGTAGGACTTAAGAACAAGATAAGACAATTTCCGGATCAGTTATCAGGAGGAGAGCAACAGAGAGTTGTTATTGCAAGAGCAATTGTCAATAAACCTAAATTATTGATATGTGATGAGCCTACTGGTAACTTGGACCCAGATACATCTATGGAAATTATGAAGGTACTAGAAGATATAAATGCGATGGGAACAACAATTGTTATGGCAACACACGATAGAGATATCGTTGATAAGTTAAAGAAGAGAGTTGTCGTACTCGACCATGGTAAAATTGTAAAAGATATAGAGAAAGGAAATTACGTCAATGAAAGCAATTAGAGCGATTAGAAGATATTTTATAGAAGCTATGCATGGAATATTTAGAAACTTCTCGTTATCGCTTGCTTCTATTTCATGTATAACAATTACACTTATTGTCGTAGCAATTTCTCTTGTCCTATCATATAATGTGGAAAACTTTTCAGAATCGATTAGAAAAGATGTTACGGTTGTTATGTTTTTAAAAGGCGATACTACTTCAGAAGATGAAGCAAAAATTAAAAAGGAACTTGAAAGTATCGAAAATATTGATGCTAGTACAATTGAATTTAAATCAAAAATGGATACGGCAAAAGAGTTAAAAGAAGGTAATGATGTTTTTGCGACGACGGTCGATAGTTGGACGGAAGAGACAAATCCTCTACTCGACAGTTATATGTTTAAAGTTAAAGATATTGAAATAATCGATAAAACAGTCGATGAAGTAAAGAATTTATCTTTTACAAAAAATAAAGTTAATAATATTAATTATGGTGAAGATATTGTTCATCAGTTGGTAGTGGTCTTTAATACAGTTGAAAAGATTTGTATTGTAGCAGTAGTGGCTTTAATATTAGTTACAGCATTCTTAATTGCTAATACAATTAAACTTGCAATATATTCGCGTAAGAGAGAAATTGAAATAATGAGACTTGTTGGAGCTTCCAATATATCTATTAAGATACCATTTATTATTGAAGGATTATTTATTGGTATTCTCGGTTCGATATTTCCTATTTTTATTGCAGCGTTTGGTTATACGTCATTATATGATTTCTTTGGAGGAAAATTATTTGGATCGGGACTTGCTTCACTTGTCAGTCCAACACCATTTATTTATTATGTATCTGGTATACTTATTGTAATAGGTATTGTAGTAGGTATGATTGGTAGTTATCAAGCTGTAAAGAAATACTTAAAAATATAGTATTTCTCAGACTGTTGACAAACTACATTTTTAGTAAAAACCAAAATTTGAAAATTCTAAAAGTGGAATAGAAAGTTAAAAATTGAGTGTTATTTGATATTAAAAATTCAAATTCACTCTTTTTTTAGTACTAAAGTGGGAGATTAAAAAAGCCGATTGACAAAGCCGGTTTGAAAAACCGACTTTGTCAACGGCCTGAGAAATACTTAAAAATATAGTATTTCTTTTTTTATCCTATTTTTTGATATTCATTAGGACCAAATTTTTCTTCTTTAAAGTCATAGAAGATATAATTGTGAAGGGGATTATAAGTTAGGTAGATAAAGCCTAAATAACTTAGAAGAATAATAGGAATAGCAAGGGTATTTAGAACTTTGAGATTTTTTTCTTGTAAAAGATAATAACTAATAACTTGGGAAATAATATAAATTATTAATAGTAAGCTAATGGAAATAAAAGGATTTTCACCAATAAGTTTATATAAGGGAATGTAAATAACAAGATAAAGGGGAATAGAAAATAAGGCAGTAAAATAAAGCTGAAAGGGGAAGTTATGATAAGTAATTTGATATTTATTTAATAAAAAATAATCAATTAGGCCATAGATAAGAATGGAAGTGAAGATAATTTTCATGTGTTCCCAGATACTTTCATTAACGGGAAAGATAAAAGAAAAGATGATATTAGGTGATATTTCATAGGCAAAATGAGCGAGAAATGATATTAAGAAAATACCGATAACAGCAATTATTTTTATTTTTTTAAGGGTCATAGAAACCTCCTAGTTAATTATATTATTATTATGGGCGATGTATTTTAAATTTATTAGTTTTGTTGTATAATATTTATGTGGTAAAATGAAGAAATTGTATATATTAATCGGTATATTTTTAATTTTTATGATGCTTCTTGCGGGTTTTGGAAGTATGATGGTAATGGGAAATAAAAAAATTATGGAAGAAGATGATATTTTTATTTCACAAAAGCAAAAAGAAGCTTATTTTAGCGGCTATGGATATAGTATGGATAATCCTAATGTAATTGTTAATCCTTATGGTAATAGTCCTCTTACAGCTCTTGTTTTATTTGAAATGGATGATTATAGTGATGTTTTTGTTACGATTAAAGGAAAAGATAACGATGATATTAATTATCGTGTTCATGGTGAAAGACATCATGTGATACCTATTTATGCGCTATATGCTGATTATGATAATACGGTTATAATAAAAATAGGAGACAAAGAAAAGACACTTAATATTAAAACAGATAAATTACCAGATGACTTTAATTATGAGATGGATACATATGATTATTTTTCTTATGGTAATAATGGATATCCATATATTGCTGATAATAATGGTGAAGTTAGATGGTATTTAAATAAGCATTATTTTGGTAATATATCTTTTATTGATAACTTTCATTTAGTTATTGGTAGCGATAAATATGATGAAGAAGGAAAAAGTATTTCATTATATCAAATGGATTTATTAGGTAAAATTGATTCTGAATATTTAATAGAAAATGGATATTATGGATATAATGCTATTTATGGAAATGATATTCTGGCAATAAGCGATAATGTTGTTTTGGTTGATAGAGAAAACGGAGAAATGACGAAGAAAATTAAAAATGATAACTTTAATTATGTGGGTGTTAGTGGTAATGACATTATTGTTTCAAAAGATTCAAAGTATTATAAAGTTATTAATGAAGAACTTAGTGAAGTAGATAATATTGTAGTTAATTTTAAATATACTTTTGATGATAATATACCTAATTATAAGGTAGTTATATCAAAGAGATTTGGTACTTTAAAAAAGACAGAAAATAGTAATACTAAAATATCGTTACTGTCGTATAAAAAAGGTAATTTAGATAAGATAAAGATAATTAAAAGTAATGATAGAATTGTTATTCAAAATATGACAGGAGAAAAAGTTTATATTATTTTGGAAAAGTTTTTTGACAAAAGAATATATGAAGTAGATGATATTAAATATATTAATATTTTAGATTTGCATGGTAAATATACAATATACTATAAAATGGGTAAACAAATATATAAGACTGATTATTATTTTGAGGTGTAAAGATGGAGAGAATTATTCTGCATGTTGATGTAAATAATGCTTTCTTAAGTTGGACTGCTATATGGATGCTTAAAAAAGGTTACGATAAAGATATTAGAGAAAGATATGCTGTTATTGCGGGAGATGAAAAGGAACGAAGAGGAGTTGTTTTAGCAAAGAGTAATCCTTGTAAGAAAAAGGGTGTAGTGACGGCAGAACCTATTTATATGGCAAGGAAAAAGTGTCCTTATTTGGAAGTTTATGCGCCCAATTTTAAAGTTTATAAATATTATTCTAATTTAATGTTTGAATATTTAAGTACATATACGGATATTATTGAAAGATATTCTATCGATGAGTGTTTTTTAGATTATACACATAGTAAAAATTTATTTGGTGATCCAGTAAAACTTGCTTATAAGATAAAAGATGATATTTACAATAAATTTGGTTTTACAGTGAATGTGGGAGTAGGTAATAATAAATTGTTAGCAAAAATGGCTTCCGATTTTGAAAAGCCTAATAAGGTTCATACATTATTTAGTTATGAGATTAATGAAAAGATGCATCCTTTACCAGTTGAAAATTTATTTATGATTGGTAAATCGAGCAGTAAAAGACTAAAGGAAATGAATATTAAAACAATTGGGGAACTTGCTAGTATTCCTGAAGAGGAACTAGTTAAAAGATTTAAATCAATGGGTAAAATAATGCATGATTATGCTAATGGAATTGATGATAGTCCTGTCTACTTTGAAAGAGAGGCTGCAAAAAGTATTTCTTCTTCGACAGTACTTGCTTACAATTATAAGGAAGATGCTAAAATAAAAGAAGTTATAAGAGAGTTGTCTTCGGAAATAGGTAAGAAAATAAGAGACAATAAAATGTATGCTGACACAATAGGTGTATGGCTTAAATATAGTTATTTTGATAAGATTAGTAAACAAGAAAAACTTGATTATAGTATATCAACTGATAACGAAATCTATGATAATGCTGTTCGGATTTTTGAGAAATTATGGAATAGGGAAGATGGTATTAGAAGTGTATGTGTCTTTATAAGTGGCTTGTCTCCAAATAGGAAAAAGCAATTATCGATATTTGATAATATAGAAGAAGAAAACTCGGAAAATAATGAAAAGTTACAAGATGTAATTGATGATATGAGAAGTAAATATGGAAAAGATATTATTAGATTTGCTAATAGCAGTAAAGAAAAATAGAATGTTATAAAGGAATGAGAAAGAATGGAAATGAATAAAGAAATAATAAATGAAATAGGTAATAATTTAGGAATTAAAAATAGTCAGGTAGAAGCGGTACTTAAACTTTTGGAAGAAGAGTGCACAATACCTTTTATTGCTAGGTATCGTAAGGAAATGACGGGTAATTTAGATGAAGAACAAATTAGAAATATTAATGAGGTATATGAATATCAAGTTAATTTACTTAAAAGAAAAGAAGATGTAATTAGGTTAATTGATGAAAAGGGATTACTAACAGAGGAACTTCAAAAGGCAATTATGAATTGTACAAAATTAGTTGAAATTGAAGATATTTATAGACCTTACAAAGAAAAGAAAAAAACAAAGGCAACAGAGGCTATTAAAAATGGACTTGAGCCTTTAGCGAAAATTATTATGTCTTTTAAAAAATTAGATATTAATAAAGTAGCGGAAGAATATGCAAATGATAAAGTTAAGGATACTGATAGTGCGATAGAAGGAGCAAAGTATATTATTGCGGAATGGATAAGTGATAATGCTAGTTATCGTAAATATATTAGAAATAATATGAAAAATAATGGTGTTATTCATACAAAATTGAAAAAAGATGCTGCCGATGAAAACAAAGTATACGAAATGTATTATGACTATGAAGAGAGAATTAAGTATATTAAGCCTCACCGCGTCCTTGCTATCAATAGAGGAGAAAAGGAAAGAATTTTATCGGTTAATATAACAATTGATGATGATTTTATTATTTCTTTTTTGGAAAGTAAAATTATTAAAGATAATGATGTTATGAGTGCTTCAATTGTAAAGGAAGCAATTAAGGATAGTTACAAAAGACTTATATTTCCTAGTATCGAAAGAGAAGTTAGAAGTGAAACGAAAGAAATTAGTGAAGATGGAGCAATAGATGTATTCAGTAAAAATTTAGAGTCTCTTCTTCTTACACCACCAATGAAAGATATTACTGTATTAGGTTTTGATCCGGCATATCGAACAGGATGTAAATTAGCGGTTGTATCTCCAACTTCAAAAGTATTAGATATTGAAGTTATATATCCACATGAACCCAAAAATGAGTGGGAAGAAGCAAAGAATAAACTTAAGATGTTATTTAAAAAATATGATATTGATGTTGTAGCTATCGGTAATGGAACTGCTTCTCGAGAAAGTGAAAAATTGGTTGCGGAAGCAATAGGTGAATATAAAGAAAAAGATGTTAAATATGTTATCGTAAGTGAAGCAGGGGCATCTGTTTATTCGGCAAGTGAACTTGCTATTAAAGAATTTCCTCAGTTAACAGTGGAAAAAAGAAGTGCTATAAGTATTGCTAGAAGACTTCAAGATCCTTTATCAGAACTTGTTAAAATTGACAGTAAAAGTATTGGTGTTGGACAATATCAGCATGATGTAAATGAAAAGAAACTTGATAATTCATTAGATTTTGTCGTTTCGAAATGTGTAAATAATGTCGGTGTTAATATTAATACGGCTAGTCCATCTATTTTGAAATATATTTCCGGTCTTACAAAAAGTAGTATTGATAAGATTGTTAAATATCGTGAAGAATATGGTAAAATTACATCGAGAAAAGAACTTATTAGTAAAAAAATATTAAGTGATAAAGTTTATGAACAATCAGTAGGTTTTATGAGAATTATTAATGGAGATAATCCAATGGATGTTACTTCTATTCATCCGGAAAGTTATGATATTGCTAATAATCTTTTAAAATTGTTAGGCTTTGGTATTAATGATTTAGGAGATAGTAAATTATGTAATAGTTTAAAAAATATTAATGAAGATGATATGGTACAAAAACTTAATACTGATAAATATACTTTTGAAGATATTGTCAAATGTTTTGAAAAACCTAATAAAGATTTTCGTGAAGATTTTGAAAAGCCAATATTGAAAAGTGATATTCTTAAATTAGAAGATTTACGCGAAGGAATGGAACTACAAGGAACGGTTCGTAATGTTGTCGATTTTGGTGCTTTTATTGATATTGGCTTACATGAAGATGGACTTGTTCATATATCAAAACTTTCAGATAAGTATGTAAAGCATCCAATGGATGTGGTATCCGTAGGAGATATTGTAACTTGCTATGTCGATAAAATTTATTTAGATAAAGGAAAGGTCAGTTTATCATTAGTTAATCCTTTGATAAAGAAAAGTTAGTGTTAAATAAAAATAAAAGTGGTGTAATGAAAATGAATAAATATTATAATAATATTAATAGAGAAATAAAAGATTATTTTGCAATTTTAGAACCAAACTTTCCAGAATGGTTAAATGAATATATAGATACTAAAGAAGTATTAGCACAGCAATATATTAGTGTTACTTGTGGGACAATTTATTCAAATTTATTTGAGAGTCACTTTTTCTTTTCGAGTCTTGATCATTCGATTGCGGTCGCATTAATTGTATGGCATTTTACCCATGATAAGAAGCAAACTTTATCTGGATTATTTCATGATATTGCAACGCCGGCCTTTAAACATTGCGTCGATTTTCTAAATGGAGATTACATGAATCAAGAATCAACAGAAGAATTAACGACAGAAATTATAAAAAATTCTAAAGAAATAATGGCTCTATTAAAGAGAGATAATATCGAAATATCGGAAGTAGATAATTATCATCTTTATCGAGTAGCGGATAATGATACACCTCAGTTGTCCGCGGATAGGTTAGAGTATTCTTTATCTAATGCCTTATTTATATATAAATTATTAGATTTAAAAAGTATTAAAGAAATATATGATGATATAGAAGTGCAAAATAATGAAGATGGGGAAATAGAATTAGGTTTTAAAACGAAAAAGATAGCAAGAAATTTTGTAAAAGTTACAAGTAGATTATCTATTATGTATCGTGAAGATAGAACGAGATATTCTATGCAGTTTCTTGCTGATATTTTAAAAAATTTAAATGTTGATGGTAAAATTTCAATAAAAGATTTATACGAATTAAAAGAAAGTGATGTTATCAATATTATTGAAGCTTCTAAGTATAAAAAAGTATTTGATTTGTGGAAAAATGCTAAAAAGGTTAATGTTTCAAAAGAAAAACCAGAAAATGTTTATTATGTTCATCATGGGGCAAAAGTTAGATATATTGATCCGTTATGTAATGGTAAAAGGATGTCTAAGTGCTGTAAAATTGCAAATAAAATGATAGAAAATAACTTAGCATATGATATGAGTAACTATGTGTATTTAGATTTTAATATTGAGCAAGATAGCTAATTAAAAATATTTAATATGTGTGTACTTAATTTGTAACTTCACACAAAGTTTTTTACATATTCAGCATTTAAAACTTGCTCGGCTTTTTACATTTCTATATCTCTATTTTTCATAATCATAATTATTGAAGTAAAGAGAGTGATTTTTTTCATTTCCCTTAGAAGTATTGTCAGCAATAAAGTTTGGTATCATCATCATATATTTCTTGTTTATGGTATTCTTTTATTTCAGCAATAACTTTATCTTTA
>CANRJI010000040.1 GCA_947630885.1 uncultured Bacilli bacterium | reverse complement strand
GTACACGTTTTGGTAATATTAAAACACTTGGCGATATTTTGGCAGAAAATGGATACAGTAATTATTTACTTTTAGGTTCTAATGCTGACTTTGGTGGTCGAAGAACATATTTTGCTAATCATAATTATTTGATATATGACTATTATACGGCAATTAAAGAGAAAAAAATTGCTAGTGATTATTATGAATGGTGGGGTTATGAGGATGCAAAACTATTTGATATAGCAAAGGAAGAACTTACTAAGATAAGTGAAAAAAAGAAACCATTTAATTTTACGATATTAACTGCAGATACGCATTTTACAGATGGTTATTTAGACGAATCTTGTGAGAAACGATTTGATAGTCATTATGCTAATTCTTTTTATTGTTCAGATGGAAAACTTAATGATTTTGTTACTTGGATTAAAGAGCAAAACTTTTATCATAATACGACAATTATTATTGTTGGAGATCATCATACAATGCAAAATAATTTTTATAAAAAGAAAGATTATGTAAGAACGGTATATAATGTATTTATTAATTCTAGATACAATGGTTACTTTGAATATAAAAATCGCACATTTACGACGTTTGATTTATTTCCAACGACACTGGCTTCACTTGGCGCTGATATTGGAGGAGATAGGTTAGGACTTGGAACTAATTTATATTCGGATAAAAAAACGATACCTGAACTTATTGGATTAGATGTATTTAATGAAGAGTTATCTAAGAGTTCAACATACTATTATGATGTTATAAGAAAATAGACGAGTGTCTATTTTTTTTGGATAAAAAAGTAAGATGGATTTTTTTCCATCTTATTCGATTATCTTGATTGTTCTTGTTACTGTTTTGCTCATTTTATTATATGTTACGATATAGTTTACTTTAATTTCAGAAGGTTCAAGTTTATTAATTGCTTCTTCTAGTTCATCAGTAGTAGAATATGTTTGATCATCAATTTGATATTTGACTGTCGAACTTGAAGTAACATCTTTCTTTTGATAAGTAACTTTTAAACCAGATTCTTGATATTTTCCTTTAACGACACTTAGTGAAGTACTATCATTTAGTGTAACTTCAATATCGTCTTGAACAAATGAACCATCACTTTCAATAACAATTTCGACACCATCACTGGCATTATTTTTGAAATTTTTGTATTCGGCTTTAACAACGAGTGTTGTTTTACCTGCGGCTGTTGGAACAAAGAGGTATTTATTGTCGGTAACAAAGTCTAGTAATTTTAAAGTTCCATCAGAGGCTTTGGTATATATACCAAAACCGTTACCACCAAGAGTATTTTTATTATAATCTAGTCTTTGATTTAAGAAGTGAACAGAACTATGTCCAAAAACGGCATTGCCAAAGTATTTACTTAAATATGCTTCGTCGAGAACATTTGGTTTTTTCCAGTTCCATGTTAACTCGTAACCATTAGTACTTTTGGTACTTTTCAAATTAGTAACTTTATCGAATTTAGCGTAACGATCAGATACTTCAGTAGGCTGAGTACCTTTTTTGAAGTATGCAGTAGTAATCATATCGCTAGGTGTATATTCACTAGGTAATTTAGCAGGCCATGATTCTTTTTCAACATTAACGGCAACAACAGAAGAAGGCATTGTCCAATTTTTTGTTGTCATGGGGATATATTTAATAATGGCAGACATAAGATTATCTTTTGGGTAGCTGTCACCATTAAGATAATGAGTGCTATCGGCTTTTTCATATCCGTACCATAGAGCTACGGAATATTCAGGTGTATAAGCAACAGTCCACAAATCATTAACAGCGCCCCATGGAAGACCATTTTGCTGAATGAAATCATCAGATAAGTTTGAAGTTCCGGTTTTAGCTGCAACGGTATAACCAGGTCTTATAGCGCCACCATTGAAAGCATGATCAACAGCATACTTTAATACATTATTCATAAGGTAGGCGGTTGAATCAGACATAACTTTTTCTTTTTCTTCATTAAATTCGACAACTTCGCCAGTGCTACGATATTCAATTTTTGTAACAGCATGTGATTCGATATGATAGCCACCATTAGCAAAGCAAGCATAAGCTTCAGCCATATCAAGTGGACTGTATCCATAGTCAACACCACCAATAGCATAGGCTTCATTAAGAAGGTTAGTGGCACCATTTTCATATACTTTGTAGTTATCAGAACTTGTACTATAGGCTACGTCTAAGCCAAGACCACTAGCAAAGTTAGCAATATTTTTCTTATCAACTTGTTGGAAAGCTTTAAGAGCAGGAATATTTCTAGAAATTGATAGGGCATCACGAAGAGTAATTAATCCCATATACTGTCCATCCCAGTTTCCAATAGCAGGACCATTAGTATAATTCCATGGTTCATCAACAAAGAGGGTATAAGTAGAAAAATCATTATATTCAAAACCAGGGCCATAATCAAATAATGGTTTAGCGGTACTTCCTGGCTGTCTATGTGCTTGTGTTGCGTAATTCCAATCGCCAGATGTCCTATTTCGGCCAGCACCAATAGCAACGATTGTTCCATCATTAACGTTAGTTACGGCGATACCGGCTTGAACAGAATCATCGGCCCAATTTTTATATAATTCACCGCTTAAAATACCATTTAATCCATCTTGGATACTACGATCGAGAGCGGTATATATTTTCATTGAAACTTTAGCAGGATTATTTCCTGTTTTGGTTTCGACTTCTTCGATAACGGTATCAATGTATCCTTGGTAAGGACTAGTACTACCACCACCTGCGACTAGGTCTTCAACAGGTACAGAACTAGCTAATTTTCGTTCTTCTTCAGTAATATATCCATGTCTTACCATAAGTTTTAAAACGGTATCTCTTCTTTCCGTTGCTGCTTCAGGATGACGATATGGGTTATAAGCACTTGGTGCTTGATACATTCCAACAAGTAATGCTGCTTCTGGTAAAGTTAAGTTAGTTGCGGATTTACCAAAATAGTATTTGCTAGCTTCTTCAACACCAAAAATCATTCCACCCAGACTACTATCGTTAACATACATTTGAAGTATTTCTTCTTTACTATATTTTCTTTCCATGAAGAAGACAGATAAGTAGACATCTTTAAATTTACGAATGATACCTTTGATTCCATGACTAGTAGTATCGGTCAAATTGTTTTTAACAAGTTGCATTGTTAAAGTAGAGGCACCACCAGCATCATCTTTTCCTAATAACTGTAAAAAGGATGCTTTGAGGAATCTTGCCATATCGACACCATTATGTTGATAGAAACGAGAATCTTCAGTAGCAATTAGGGCATCAATTAGGACTTCTGGTAATTGATCATAAGTTATTGATTCTCTTTTTTCTTCACCAAGAGTTGCTACTTCGTTACCATCTTTATCATAAATAATTGTTCGATCTTGATTTTGAAGAGCTTCGGGATTAAAATCACCAGTGCTTACAACAATGTAAATGAGAAAAGCTGCAACAGCAAAAATTCCAATAATACACAAACTTAAGAAAGTAATAAGTATAACTCTTAGGGCTTTCTTTTTCTTTGCTTTAGGTTTTTCTTCACTCCTTTTTCGATTTACTTCTTTCTTTTTCTTTTTAGAAACTTTAGTTTTTTTGACTTTATTTTCTTTTCCTGCATTTCTTCGACTTTTTGAACTCACAAATTCAACTTCCTTTCTTTCTGATAAAATCTTTTTATCATTTTTCCTTTTTTTGATTAAGGGAATAATATTATTAATATTTAAGTAAATAATAGTTAATGGTAGAGTTATAATTAGTGATAGTAAACCTTGCATTTTGAAGGTAATATAACTAAGTATTGTCGTAATAATTAGTAATACTATCGTGAGCATTGTTCTTCAATTAATTTATCGACTACTTTGAGATAATCAAGCCTTGGCGCATACTTTATTTCTAGAGGATAACAATTTTGTTCAAAATATGATAAAGGAATTGATTTTCTTTCATTAGTATTAATAAAATTTAATAACTCTTCACCTTTTAAAACGTAATCTTTTCCGAGAGAGGTAAATCTTACTATTAAAAAGATGATACCATTTTGCTTTAAGGCTTTTCTAATGTATTCAATTTGATGCTTATGAACATTATTAATCGTAAAACTTGTCTTACTTTTGGTCTCTTTGGCATCAAATTCAATATAATACCCTTTATATACTCCGTTATAATCGAGAGTAGAGGGACTTTCAAAAAAGCCGTCGACAATACGCATTCTTTCATAATCAGCTTTAGTTATGCGAATGGGTGTCGGTTTCTTATATATTAAGGCTATGTCGTAACTATTATAATAACGATTGGTTTCATTGATGTCGTTTTCAAGGCCCATACCACGGTTGGCATAGGTACTGTTGAAATTCGTTTTGTAGTTCACATACATCACCTATTTAATTATACTATAAAAAGAAAAAAAAATCTATATAATTGAATAAATAAAAAAAGATAGACGTGTATGCCTATCAATTACTTATTTATTTAGTCTAAGTCTTTAGTAAATATACCAATATCAATGAGACCGGATATAAGAACTAAAATGTATACAATTCTTGTAAGAAGTGTTCCATCTCCAAATAAATATTCAACTAAGTTGAAATTGAAAATTCCGACTAATCCCCAGTTGATACAGCCTATAATACTTATAGCTAATGCTATTTTATATACTATGTTCATGTTATCCTCCTTTTTAGTATTATTTTGCACGGAAAAGTATAAATTATTCATCATATAAATTATTTTGGTTAATATAATTTAACAGAAAGATAATGGAGGTGAAAAAAATGAAAAAGAAAATGTTATTTCTTTTGATTTTAGGCTTGTTTACTTTAGGTGGATGTGGAAAGGTTAGTGAAAAAAATATTATTAAGGAATTTAGTAAAAAGGTAAATGATGCTAGTTCTTATTATATTGAAGGAAGCTTGGATATTGTAAATAATGAAGATGTATATAATTACGATGTCAAAGTTTCTTATGCGAAAAAAGATAATTATAAAGTAGAACTTACAAATACGGTAAGTAATCATCAGCAGATTATTCTTCGAAATAGAGATGGAGTATATGTTATAACACCAAGAATTAATAAAAGTTTTAAATTTCAAAGTGATTGGCCATACAATAATTCACAAGTTTATTTACTTGCTCCAATACTTGATGATATAAATAGTGATGAAGAGAGAACTTTTGAGGAAACAGAAGATGGCTATAAAGTAACAGTAGGAGCTAACTATCCAAATAATGCTAAATTGGTTAAACAGGAAATTCTTTTTGATAAAGATAGTAATATTAAAAAGGTAACGGTTTTAGATACGAATGGTAATGCTCAAATTACAATGAATTTTAGTAAAGTTGATCTAAATAGTAAATTTAATGATAATTATTTTGAATTAAAAGAAATTATCGATGTCAAAGAAGAAGAAAATAAAACGGATAATAGTGAAAATGATAAGGAAGTAGATCCTGATAAAACGAAAGAAACAAGTTCGATTGAAGATATTATTTATCCGATGTATTTACCAGTTAATACTTATTTAACGAATACGGAAAAAGTAAATAAAGATGATGGTGAAAGATTAATTCTTACTTTTGATGGTGATAATCCATTTATGTTAATTGAAGAAACTTTATCTTATGAAGATGAGCACCTAATTATTCCAACTTATGGCGAATTAGAACTAATGGCTTCGACAGTGGCAATTGTAAACGATAATTCGGTCAATTGGATTGATAATAATATGGAATACTATGTGGTAAGTGATAAGTTATCAAAAGGGGAATTACTTGAAATTGCAAGAAGTATTTCAGTACTTCCAGTCAGTAAATAAAAATACTGTGATATCACGGTATTTCAGGCCGTTGACAAAGTCGGTTTTTCAAACCGGCTTTGTCAATCGGCTTTTTTAATCTCCCACTTTAGTACTAAAAAAAGAGTGAATTTGAATTTTTAATATCAAATAACACTCAATTTTTAACTTTCTCTTCCACTTTTAGAATTTTCAAATTTTGGTTTTTACTAAAAATGTAGTTTGTCAACAGTCTGAAATACTGTGATATCACGGTATTTTTTTTGTTTAATATAATACTTGATGTGGAAACAAATACTTGATATGATTGCAACAAGAGTGATCTTTTATATATCACAAGAAAAGGTATTTAATTAATAAAATATTTAATAATTAGTATAGTTAATATGATAACAGTATAATTAAAAAAATATATTGAGAAAAAAATATATTAATGTTAGAATGTTAACGGATAACAAGATTGGGGGAAATTAAAATGGAAAAAACTCAAGATACTGCAAAATTATTTGAAAACATCAAACACATAAATGAATTTGGCAATGAATATTGGAATGCTCGGGAATTAATGCACGCTTTAAAATATAGTAAATGGGAAAATTTTGAAAAAGTTATAAATAAAGCAAAGAAATCTTGCGAGAATAGTAATATTTTAATTTTTGACCATTTTGCCGACATTAGGAAAATGGTATCTATAGGTTCTGGCGCTAAAAGAGAGCAAATTGATTATAAACTATCAAGGCATGCTTGTTATTTAATTGCACAAAATGGGGACTCTAGAAAAGAAAGTATAGCTTTAGCACAAACTTATTTTGCTATTCAAACTAGGAAACAAGAAATCTCTAAATTGGATTATAGTAAATTATCCGAAGATGAGAAGAGATTTTATCAAAGAAATTTAACTAAGGAAGGTAATTATTCTTTAAATATTGCGGCTAAGGATGCTGGTGTGAAAAACTTCGATAAATTTCATAATTATGGGTATAGAGGCTGATATAATGGAGAAACGGCTGATGATATAGCAAAAAGAAAGGACTTGAGATATCGAGAAGATATATTAGATAATATGGGGAGTTAAGAATTGATTGCTAATTTGTTTAGAATTTCTCAAACAGAACAAAAATTAAAAAGGGAAGGAATTAAAACAGAAAAAGATGCTAATAAAACGCATTTTGAAGTTGGAAGTAAAATAAGAAAAACAATAAAAGAATTAGGTGGAACAATGCCAGAAGATTTACCTACACCTAAGAAAAGTCTTAAAGAATTAGAAAAGGAAAAGAAAAATAAATTTATAGAAAATATGAAAAATTAGATGTTATATAAGTAAACTAATTACTTTTAGTTATTATTATGGTAAAATATTTAAGGAAAGAGAAGTGGTATGATGGTTTACTTTGATAATAGTGCAACGACAATGGTCGATAAAGAAGTACTTGATACTTTTAATAAAGCTTGTCTTAATTATCCGGGTAATTCTAATTCGATACATGGTTTAGGAATAAGAGCAAAGGAACTTCAGGATTATGCAACAAAGAAAATTGCTAATTTATTAAGAGTAAAAGAAACGGAAATTATTTATACTTCGGGAGCAACAGAAGCAAATAATACGGTTCTTAAAGGAGTAGCATCAAGATATAGAAATAGGGGAAATGAAATAATTATTAGTCCTTTAGAACATTCTTCGGTTATTGATACAGCAAAATATTTAGAAAGAATGGGTTTTGTTATTAAATATGTCAAAATTAAGGAAGATGGTCTTGTCGATTTGGATAATTTAATTGAACTTATAAATGATAAAACGATTCTTGTTTCGATAGCAATGGTCGATAGTGAACTAGGAATAAAACAAGATATTAAAGAAATTAGTAAGATTGTTCGTAAGTATCCAAAGTGTTATTTTCATGTCGATGCTACGCAAGCTATTGGAAAAGTGGAATTTTCTTTTGAAGATATGGATTTTGTCAGTATGTCTGCGCATAAAATATTTGGTTTAAAGGGGATTGGACTTCTTTTAAAGAAAGAAAATATTGTGATTGATAATTTGCTTCATGGAGGGAAATCTGCGAGTATTTACCGAAGTGGAACACCACCATTTCCTCTTATTTGTAGTTTGATGAAAGCTCTTGAACTTATTATTCCAAAAGTACATGATAATTATGAATATGTAAGTAAACTTAATAAAGAAATACTTGAATATTTAAGTGGTTATGAAGAAGTACATATTAATAGTACAAAAAATAGTATTCCATATATTATTAATTTTAGTCTTAAAAATGTTAAACCGGAAACTTTTATTCATGCAATGGAAGAATATGATGTATATGTATCTACTAAAAGTGCTTGTTCTACTTCCGATATATCGCTAGCGGTCAATAGTCTTTATAATGATAAAGAAATTGCAGGACATAGTATTAGAATTAGTTTATCTTATAAAAATACAGAGGAAGAAGTACAAATATTTAAAGATGCTTTTGATAAAGTATACAATAGATTATTATTTAAATAAAAAAAGTTCATTACTGAGCTTTTTCAGACTGTTGACAAACTACATTTTTAGTAAAAACCAAAATTTGAAAATTCTAAAAGTGGAAGAGAAAGTTAAAAATTGAGTGTTATTTGATATTAAAAATTCAAATTCACTCTTTTTTTAGTACTAAAGTGGGAGATTAAAAAAGCCGATTGACAAAGCCGGTTTGAAAAACCGACTTTGTCAACGGCCTGAAAAAGTTCATTACTGAGCTTTTTTTATATTTCTTTTTTATTTTTAATAGGAAGATTGGATTTAACAAGAAAATTAGTTATTAATCTTCTTACCATCTCGTAGCGGTTATTAATAAATAAATCATGATTTAGTCCTTTTAACTGTATGAGTGAGACAGAATTTGATTTGATATTATCATAGACGTATTCAACTGAATCGAATTGGACAACATCATCTTCAGTTCCATGAAGAATAAGAGTGGGAATT
>CANRJI010000039.1 GCA_947630885.1 uncultured Bacilli bacterium | reverse complement strand
AACATAACATATGAATTATCTGATAATATCACCAATAAATCTCCTCGATATGTTTTATTATCTTTTTTTGGTGGTACTGTCTCAAAGCCCACGATGGTAATCGGTTTCTCTTTGCTATCTATTTCAAATATATCTTCAATCATTTGAAGGAGAACTTTCTCTTCTCTTACAAAAACGCTTTTAAATATCGTATCATAGCATAATAATTTTGGTTGTTCTTTATTCATTTTTACCTCTTTCTTCACATTACCTTTTTATTCTCCTAATGAACCGGTTCTAATAATAAATACAACTTCTTATTAGCTATTTTCTAACTTTTTCGAAAATTTTTTACAAAAATAAAAAAGAACAAACAAGTAGTTCATTCTTTCATTATCCTTTATTTTTTTAAATATTCTATTGCTTCATCAACCGTATCGACTTTAACAATTTCCATATTATAGTTATACTTATCCTTTGTAGCAATTGCTTCTTCATAATTACTACTTGGTACAAAGACAATATCGATTCCGTTTTTTGCAGCTCCCATAATTTTATATTTAACACCATCTATTTCTCCGACACTTCCATCGATAGAAATTGTTCCTGTTCCTGCAATATTTCTTCCTTTAATAAGATCATCTTCACTTATAGCATTATATATGGTAAGCGTTAGCATGAGCCCTCCCGAAGGACCTGATTCACTATTCTTAAATTTTATATCAATCTTTGGATTAAGTTCATAATCATATTCCGTCATAATTATGACTCCAACAACCTTGCTATTATTTTCTATATAGACTTCACTTTCGATTGTCTTTTCTTTACCATTTCTATCGATGACAAAAGATATTTTATCACCTATTTCACTAGCACCAATTATATTCCTAATATCTTGAACATCTTCACATAAACTTCCATTGACTGTCTTAATAACATCTCCAACTTTAAATCCATTGTCGCTTGTTGTTCCAATCACAATATTATTTTTCTTTTTAATTTCAATATCTTTACCAGCTTTATTGTATGCTACCAAAGTTGCAATATCGAGAGAATTGTCACGCATAATTTTATTTCTCTCATCAATATCTTTAACACTTTCATTAGCAACTTGTCTATTTTCGTTAGCAAACGTATCAAATCCTCTTACTTTAGCAAGTAAATATAACATCGGTGTTGCATCATATTCACTTACATAAAGCATGTTTAAACTTCCTTTATCATTAACATAATTTTCCATAACTACTCGATCCGTAATATTAATTGTTCCACCTGGAGCCATAATATAATATGGTATTTTAACATAACACAAAAGAACAATAACCACTAGTAAAATAATAAACTTGTATTCTCTTTTTATAAATTCTTTAAATTTCATGCTTATTCTCCATTTCTTTTTTACTCTGTTATATCATATAATGAATTATGAAAAAATATTCTCGTTCCATTATCGTATTTCTAACCTTTTTCATTTTAATTTTAATTCTATTAAACAAAAGTCTTATCACCAATACTATTACTACTTCTCTCTATATTTGGTATAACACTTTAGTACCATCAATGTTTCCAATGTTTGTCTTATCTGATATTTTAATTACTTATGATTTTGCTAACTGTCTTCCCACTAAATTCATAAACTTTCTATCAAAACTTTTTCATCTTACTAAATCGGGAACCCTTATTTTCCTTTTATCATTAATATCAGGATTCCCCACAAATGCTATCAGTATTAAAACTTCTTATGACATGAATTTAATCACTAAAGAAGAAGCGGAACATCTACTTTTATTTTGTCACTTTCCCAATCCCCTTTTTGTTCTCGAAACAGTTGGAAATTTTTATTTAAAAAATAATTTATATGGCATAATTATTCTTCTTTCTCTTATCTTAAGTAATATCATTATCGGTATCACCTTTCGAAAGAAAAATAATTACTCCCCTACTAATTATAGCGCTAATAATTTTAAAAGTCAAAGTTTCGGCTATGTCTTATCAAACTCAGTCAAAAAAGCCATTAATAGCCTTTTAATGATTGGAGGAACCGTAACTATCTTTCTCCTTTTAAGTACATTAATCATTAACATTTTCCATCTAAATAATTACCTTTCTCTTGCTATTCAAAGTATCCTTGAAATGACCATGGCCTTATCTTTTCTTTCCCAAACTAGTATTTTAGGTCTCTTTAAAGTTATTATTGCTACTTCTATCATTGCCTTTGGAGGCTTATCTATTCACATGCAAGTTATATCTTCCCTAGATGATAAAATCAAATATCGAAATTACTTCTTCGGTCGTCTATACCAAATTTTCCTTTCTGGAATTATTTCTTTTCTTTTATTTACAATTTTTATCCATTAAAAAACTAGAGTCTTCTCTAGTTAAACTTAAACTTGGTGACCTGTATGGAATTCGAATCCATGAATGTTGCCTTGAGAGGGCAATGTGTTAAGCCACTTCACCAACAGGCCAAAAATAATCTTTCTTAAAGACGTAATTAATTATAACATAAATCCTTACCTTTGACAATATTTTTTAATTAGCCTTCAAAAGATTACTTTTTCTCTATTTATCAATATAAATATAATTAAGCCTATTACTAAGTTTACATAAAAGTTCATTCGTAATAGTACCTGCTTTCATCGCAACGACTTCCGCTCTAACTTCACTTTCTTCACCAATCAAGGTAACAATATCTCCTTGCTTGACATTAATTCCCGTTACATTAATCATTAGTTGGTCCATACAAATTTTTCCAATTACTTCCGCATAACAACCATTTACGAAGACTTTTGCTCCCTTAAATGACAAACTGCGAGGATAACCATCACCATAACCAATTGTAACTGATGCTATCTTTTCTTTCTTTGAAGCCATATAACTTCTTCCATAGCTGACAGTTTCTCCCTTTTCAATTTTTTTAACCGAAGAGACTCTCGCCTTTAAAGATAAAACAGGTCGCAAATCAAGTTTTATCTTTTGATATGAATGATTGTCGCCGTTTACTCCACACCAAAAAATTCCTAATCGTACATAATCATATTCCAAGTATTCATAATTTATCATTCCATAACTAGCCTGAATATGAACTTTTCCCACATCTATTTTATCTTCTTTTAACTTGTTAATAAGCTTATCAAATTTAGCAATCTGTAGTTTGCAAAAAGCAATATCATCTTCTTTATCACTATCGGAAACAGGAAAATGTGAAAACATTCCTAATACTCTAATTCTTTTATTTTGATATATTTTTTTTATAGCTTCAATATCATCATCTCTTATTCCAAGTCTATTCATTCCCGTATTAATCTTAATATAAGCTTTAACACCATCAGAAGAAAAGTCATTAAGTAATATTTCAGCATACTCTTTATCTACTATCGTAATTGTTAAATCATAATCTAACGCATATTTAATACATTTGGGACTTACATATCCCATTATTAAAATATTACCATTAATGCCATTTTTTCTTAGTATTATTCCTTCATCTAAAGTAGCAACGGCAAAATCATTTACTTTCAGTTCTTCAAGTTTTTTTGCTATCTCAACCATTCCATGACCATAAGCATTATCCTTAATAACGGCCATTATTTTCGTTTTATTTGGAAGAACTTTTTCAACTTCCTTAATATTATGCTCTAAATCACATAAATTTATTTCTGCCCAAGCTCTGCTTGTCTGTAATTCATAATCCATTTTTTTATTAATCCTCCTATCAAAGTAAAAACATAAATAAAACCGACGGTCAAAATAATAACAATCAAATAATTAACCATATTATTTACCGCTAATAAACTTAAATGTGGTAAAGACGAAATAAAGTGAACAGCCACAATAAAGAGAGGATGTAAAATATATATCCATAGTGCCATATTTCGCCATTTTTTATTAGATCCTTTATTTTGATTAATAATTAAATCAAATAAAAGATATGCTGTCGGTATTAAAAAGATATAACAGCTACTATGTCTTCCTATCTTAAAATGATATAATAGCATTCCTTCTATAAGCATTAAAAGAAGAAAAATTGGAAGTAATATCAATTCTTTCTTTACTGTCATCTTCCTTTTACCCATTTTTATCATATAGCCCATATAAAGAAATATTGGAACATATAATAAACCACATCTCGTATAATCAAAAACTTTAAAAATAATATCATACGCTTGTCTTAAAAAAATATTACCACTGATAAAGCCATAGTAACTATCTCCCATTAATCCTATGATATATAGTATTAAAATAATTACACCGACTACATTTTTCTTCAAATATTTAAGAAGAAAATAAGTAATCCATAATCCCAAAATTAAAGCTGGAAAATACCAAAGATGATACATTGTCCCCGTTATCAAAATATCTTTAAGAAAAGAAAGAATATTAAAATTATTAAAATAACCATTATAAATATTAATAGGTAAATATATCAAAATACTAATTAGATACAATTTAACTATTTTCCATGTATACTTTTTTAAATCATCTATTTTATCTAAGGCTTTAGGTAACACAAAATAACCTGTTACCATTAAAAAGAAAGGAACAGCCACTCTAAAAAGTACTCTTGTCAAAACAAAATCAGCTGTTTCACTAATTGACGCCAGAGGATAAATATGAATTGCTACAATCATCAAAGCCGCGATTACGCGAAAAATATCAACATTAATTTTTTTTAATACTTTCATTTTACCTTCCTCGTTACAATATAACCATCACAATTATTTCCTGATATAGTGTCATCTTTTCCTAATTCAATTACTAATTTTTTATTTTCATAGGGAATATACTCTATTTCATATTCATCAAAACTAAATTTTCCCTTTTTCAAAAATTCAATATATTCTTCGAGACAAAAATTATTTTGTTCAATTATTTTAGCATGAGGATACCCAACATATCGAAAATGCCATTCTTCCGCATTAATCTTTGTTATTTTCTCTTTGTCCTTCTTATATCTTTCGATAAAACCATATTGAGATGCTACTTTTCGAAATTCTTCACATATTCCCATATGGGGAAACAATGGCCTAATAAAATCAATTTTATCCATAGTAAGACCCAAATCAATTGCTAATCCTGTTTCATGTTCACTTGCTCCCGGAAGAGCTACATACTTTTTTGTAAACTCTTCTCCACTCTCTCTAAGAGAATCAGCATATATTTTTTCCTGTTCTTCTCGTAAGCGAAAACCACTGACAAAAGTAATTTTTCCCTTTGCTTTTATTTTTTTAAGAGCTAACTGTAAATATTTATTTACTTCTTTATCAAGTAAAACATCTAAACTATCTAAACATTTAACTAATTTTCTATTTAAATCTTCATGTAAAAAATAATCTTGATTTACTAGCAATAAGTTTCCTTTATAAATATCTTCTTTACTTAAACTAATTTTTCTTATCTGTTTAGTCCTAATCTTATCCATTTGTCAATAACATCCTTAAATTCATAGCCAACTTCTTTTAACATTGATGGATATCTACTATGTGATGTACATCCTGGTATCGTATTTACTTCATTAAAAACAATCTTTTTATCTTTGGTATAGAACATATCAACTCTAGCAAATCCTTCACATCCAAGTATTCGATATATTTCAAGAGCGGTCTTTCTCACTCTATCTCTTTCTTTTTCATCAATTCGTGCTGGAAGAACAATTTTACTAGTCTTTAACGTATATTTTTCTTCATAATCAAAGAAACCATCTTGAAGTTCAATTTCATCAACTTCTCCAATTGTTAAAACATTGTTACCTAAGACAGCACACCCTACTTCAAAGCCATCTATTCCTTCTTCGATAATAATTTTATCATCAAAAGAAAAGGCAAGATCAATAGCATCATCAATCATTTCTTTTACTGTTACTTTTGTAATTCCAAAAGAACTTCCCGCTTTCAAAGGCTTAACAAAAATAGGATATGCTAAATCTTTAATTTTTTCTTTGATCTCTTCTTTATTATCGTACTTTAAGAAAAGATATGACTGAGGAACTAATATTCCTCTATTTTTAACTAATTCGTGAGCCAAAAATTTATCCATACATATTGCCGATGAAGTCATATCACATCCTACATAAGGTATATTCGCGAGTTCAAATAAACCTTGAAGTCTTCCATCTTCTCCATTTTTACCATGAAGAATTGGAAAAGCAATATCTATTTTTACAACTTCTCCTGTCTCCATTACAATAAAGCCATGATCTTCTCTATTTACCGAAAAAGTAATTTTTTGACAAAATTCTTTCTTATACCAATTATTTTTTTCAATTTCTTCTATTGGCCCCTTATACAAATAAAAGTTTCCTTCCCTTGTAATGCCTATAAGTATCGGATCATATTTATCCCTATCAATATTATTAATGACCGAAGTTGCTGAAACCAATGAAACATCATATTCACTAGAACAGCCACCAAATAAACAAGCTACTTTAATTTTTTCCATTTTTTGCCACCTCTAAATTTACTATTATCTTAACTATTTCTTATTGCAAAGTCAATCTATACCTATTTTTTCTACATTTTAGAATCGAACAAATCTCAACTATTTTATCGTTCCATTAGTGAGTTCTTAAAAGTTTCGCGTCCATTTATTTTGCTTTTCACCATAACTTTCACACATATATTATAGCACAAATACTATTTAATAATTATTAAAAGCCTCATTTTTACATCATAAATGTCAAATAAAAAAAAACTTAAAATTACTTCTTTCTTTTTCGTGAAGATTTTAAGTTTTTCTTATATTTTAAAATTTCTTCTTCTATGATATCAATTTCTTTATTTTTTTCTTCGAGCGTCTTTTTACTTTTTTCTATTTCATTTATATAGATACTAAGGAGTAAATCAGTGTCGATACTCCAGTCCTCTTTAGCTAATTTAAAAACAATTATCCCAATTAATGAACAAGTTAAAAATAGTAGTAGTGGTAAAATTAATTCTACGTTCATACATTTACTCCTTTAATTTTACATAAAAGCTTCAAATAGCTTAAATATAATTTCTTTCTTCTTACGACTTTCTTTTGCTTTTTGACCATTTTTTCATATTTATCAAAATTAGTATCATAACTAATATTATAATTATAAAATTTAGTCATACGATTTTGTCTTTGGAAGATAGCTATAACAAGTAATATTGAAATTCCTACTAAAGCACTAAAAAGAACACCATAAAAAAGAAATTCATTCATGTTTTACCACCACTTTTATTCTAGTTAATTCTACCATAATTTTTTAAAATTTACAATCATCCTAAATACTGAATAATTATCGTTAGCACTGGATTAACAAAATAAGAGTCTGATATCGTATCTTCGATAGAAGGTGTATTTAAATACATAATTTTTTTCGATGTATTAATTAATTCCATTTCTTCCGTATCGGGATTAGCAATTATAAATACCCCTTGTCCTACAATTCTTGCGCTTAAAGCACTAGAATACCACGAACTTCCTCCAGCATAAACAATATTTTGATTAACTTTTTTAAAGGCAACCGATATAAAATCTGTCTGTCTATTTATCGGACTATCTCCATTTTGTATATAAGCATTGACAACAAAATCGACACGGTATACGCCTCTCAAATTAAATTTAATTGTATTATTATACGTATCGACCGTACAAATATTAGCGTTATCTACTGCTTTAGCACCAAGTGGTAATCGCCCTCCTGATGATACTTCGTATCCATCTAAAGTATTATTATTATAGGTCACAATATAAGCCGTCTTTATTTCATCTGGCCCTGGTGGCCCTTGAGGTCCAGGAGGCCCAGCTTCCCCTTGGGGTCCCACTGGTCCCATCTCTCCAGGCAAGCCTTGCTCTCCTTGTATTCCAGCTTCTCCACGAGGTCCTCTTATCGTTCCAACATTTACCCAAATATCTCCACTTGGTGACCAAACGTATAAGTCGTCTCCTACTAAATATGAGTCTCCTGGGTTACCATCAGGATGGCTAGTACCCGTTATACCCAGAAACTATATTTTTATTATTATAGGTTATATTTTATAAATCAAGATTCCATTCAATCTTAATTTCTCTTGTTTTTGTATCTTTATCTAACGTACCAATATATATTTTTTCTATAAACTCATCTACTATTATTCTAGTTAATTTTTTTATATGTTTATATTTCTTTAGTATACTTTCTATATCTTTTGAATTTTCTTGTCTTGTTTTTAATTCTTCTATTTGTTTTTCTATATCCTCAATTCTTAATTGATATGATTCAACATCTTTTGTATATTCATCTCTTAACATTTCAAAATCACTATCTGATATAACTCCTTTAAGCTTATCTGTATAAAGATTTTTAAAATATAATTTACTTTCGTTTAATTTTTTCTCAAGATTTGCTTTCTCTTTATTTAGATTGGTAATAACTGTATCTTGTCTATTTTGTCTTTCTAATGTTTGATTATATTCATCTTTTAATAAATGTTGATTACATTTTTTTAAGAGATTATTTATGGAATCAAGTACATATTTTTCTACAACATCATATCTTATTGCTTTATTATTATTGCAAGTATGATATTTCTTATTTCCTTTGCATTGTAGATATGCACGTTTTACCATTTCATGATTTTCACCTGTAACATTACATAAATTTCTCATAAAAATTCTGCCACATTCTGCACAATAAACTTTACTACTTAATATATGAACTTTACCATTTTTTGCTGGTCGATGATGATTTTTTAACCTTTGTTGGACTAAATACCAAGTTTCTTTATCAATAATTGGTTCATGAGCATTTTCTGTAACACTCCATTCTGATTTAGGAACTTTTTTTGATTTATGATTTTTATA
>CANRJI010000038.1 GCA_947630885.1 uncultured Bacilli bacterium | reverse complement strand
TATATCATATTAAAATGATATGCTTTATAATATTATACTTTTATTTCTTTATTTGGTCAATTATTTTATTATAATCCTTTTCATTTAAAAAGAGCAAACAAGAACGAAAACTATTTAAATTTGATATTATAAATCCCTCTCTAAATCCAGTATATTTTTCCCTATTACATAAATCAGCACCAGCCTCAAGTATACCATTTAATTTATCCTTTAAAAGCGAATACTTAATATTACGATGTAAAGCAAGTGGTATATGATGTGATAAAGCCATCGTATCTCCCATCAAATAAAGAGACATATCTGTTTTCATTCCTTGTTTAACTAATTGTCTTTCAACAGCACCAACATTAGAATATATATATAAATACTTACAATGAATAAGTACCGTTCTCGTCGTATCATCTTGTAATTTACTAATATCTTCATCCATAAAAGATAGATAAATAGATGCAAGTTCTGCTGCTGCAATATTTTTAGAAATTTCCATTAGTTTTGCCTTTTCTTCCAGTATCTTTCGTATTTCCGTAGGTACTTCTCCCACAAAAGAAATCATTTTCATATGATAAGATGCCATGCTTTCTCCAATTTCATCTAATCGGCAAGCAATTCTTTTAGGAATTTCTGTACTATATCCGCAATTAGAACAGTCGGGAATTAAATTATTTCCTTCCTTTTTTAAAAGAACTTGCATTTCATACTTTTCTTCTTTTGTTAAGCTTTCAATAAAATTAACTTCCCTATCTAATATATTTTCTAACGCTTTAACTTCTCCTTCAAATTCTGAAGTATCCTCTAAGTGCATAGTTTCTAAATCAATTAACTTATCATAAATTTGATTAATCTCTACTTCTAATTTAATAATTTCATATAACTTTTTTTCTACCATAATTACTCCTCATAAACAGTTTCATATTCTAGCATATAATCGAAAAAATAGCAAGATATTCCTCTAGCTATTTCATTGCAATCGATAGTCTTTTATGCCTTTCACGGTCCTTTTTAACCATATTAATAATATCGATATCAAATTTATCAATAACATTTTCTAGCAAAGCCCAATTATTATTACAAAAAAATGTGTATACTTTATTAAATTCATCATCATTTAAAAGAAGGAAAAGACTTCGCATCTTACATAAAAACACTGTCAAATAAATAGGTTTATCTTCTTCCTCATCAGAAGGAAGATAATTCAGTACTTCTACTAAATTATCAAATCCTTCCAAAAACATCTTTTCTCTTCTCGTTTCTAAAATTTCCGGATCAATATGTTCAATTGAAGACTCAAAACCTGAAGATAAAAGTAAATGCACTTCTGTCATCATTTTTCTTGCTATTACACTAAGTTCAGCTTCATAATAACTATTATAAATATTAAAATATTTAAAATTAACTAATATCTGACGATTATGTAAGTTTTCTTCTTTTTTAATTTCTTCATCGATAAAAGAAAGAAAAAGATCCAAACTTTCCCTTTCATATATTGCTTGTGCTTTATTAAGCTTACTAATTCTTTCCCAAAAATTCTTTTTATAAGCTTCTGGTGTATTTCCAATACTAATATATTCATAGTTTCGAAAGTCTTCACCAATCGTTATCAATTTATTTTTTATTCTCTCTAATATAAAAGGACTAAAATCATTAACGGGCAAAAGTCCATATAAATATTCTTCATCACGTATCATCAGATTATATATTTCTTTCTTTTTCGAAGCACTAAAACCATTAATAAAGGTATTTTCTTCACTAATTTTCTTTTCTAACTCATGAAAGACTAAATAATTATTCCAATTAATGACATCCATATTTTCTGCTTCTATTTTAGCCATATTACCATAATAGTTAGAGATGTCTACTTCAATACCAATTAAATGTGATATAATCTTACCTACTTCCATACAATCGTCTCATCTCTTGCACCATATTCTAACACAAAATAACCATTATTACAAGAAAAATCTAATTACTAGCATTATCCTTATCTTCTATTACCGCAGGAATATAACTCGTTATATCTTCATCACAAGCTATAAATAAATTAAGTCTAATTTTGGAAGTCAAATTTTCTTCACTAATAATTGTAACTTTTGAAATCTTTTCAATTGTCTTATACTTTTCCTCTAATTTTTGTTTAGCAACCTCAATAGCTTTATCTTTAGCCTCATCATAAGTATAAATACTATTAATTACATTAGTTTCATATTGTTCTTCAAAAGCAAGGGAAAGAGGAACTAAATTATTTTGAAAAATATACTTAACATTCCTTTCAAAGCTCTTAAAATCTTTAAAATCAAAAAGAGATATTCTTTTATTTAGAAAATTATATACTAATACCTTTTTCTTTTTTCCTGTATATGATATTTCATTATAAAAATAAGGATACTCAATCGTTACCGAATACCATACTTCTCCAACTACTTTTCCCTTAGCATTATCGACAATGGTCGTATTATCAGGCTTCGTAATATTAGAAGAAATAATTACTTCGCCTTTTTTTACATAAGTATTAATACTTTTCCTTTTTTCTCCCCCCTCAGCTTTTATTGTTTTAATAACCGCATTTTTACTAGCTACAATATCATAAATAGTTGTATCCTTTTCATTGTTATTTAAAATTCTTTCTTCGACTCTAACAATATATCTAGTTCCTTCTCTCGTTATTTCTAGCCATTCGAGACTATCTTTATTATCATTCAATATTTGTTCTTCTATTTCTTCTAATTTATCATAGTCTAAAGCCATCGAAAATTTCTTGATACCATGATAATTTAATTCATCTTCTAAAAGTTTAATAATTTTACTATTAGAATGAATTATTTCAATACTAAATATCATATTAGATAGTAAATGAATAAGAACAAGTCCAATTATCATAGAAGATAAAATAAAAATATTTTTCTTTAACAAAGATAATATTTTTATTCTTCCATAATATTTAACAATTTTAATGTCATATATCGATTTTAATTTTTCAATTTTATCTAAATCATTATAATTAATAATAATTTCTAAAGATTTATAGGAGATGGGAATTACTTTTACTATATTTATTTTATTCTTAATTAATCTTTTCAAAAAATTATTAACATTTCTTCCTTCTACTTGCAGTTTAATATTACTAGAAAATGTCTTAAATATTTTATCTTTCATTCTATCATCCCAATCGCCCTAGTTATTCTTTAGCCACACATTTAATACTGCTAATATTTCCTCCAATTAAAATTTCTTCTTCCATCATCTTTGTAATTACTAAATTATTTCCTTCAATGTGGAATATTTGATTTTGATAACGAACCGATATTATTGTACTTGAGAAGTCAAGTATTTCACTATAATTAATAATATCTAATCTATTATCACGATATATCATCGAAAAATTTTTATCTGTAACATAGTTATCTAATAACCGTATAAGTTTCATCTTTTTCACATTAATATATATGAAAAGACAAATAAATTTATGTAAAATATTTCCATTTATAGGTATTAGTGGTGTTTTTTTAAGACCATTTGTCATAAGTTATATTGAATATAAAAAAGGGGTGGATTATATGTGTAATAATGATAACAATTCATGTGAGAATTGTATCGCGGATATCTTAAAGGTAATCTTAATTCTTCAGCAGAGCGTATGTCAAAACGACTGCTGCCTAGAAACTTGTGACCGTGGCTTTTTAGGACAAAGTAGTAGTTTATATTACAACACAAGACCTATTGTTCTCTATACAACAGGTACAGGAAGTGAACCACTTGCTATGCCTATCAGTAAAGACCCAACCGTCACAACAACTAGCACAGTCTTTAGATTAGAAAAATTAGATGGTTGCTGTGCTACTTGCCGCGTACTAGCACCAAATACTGATACAACAAGTATTTTCCCATACGAATCAACTAATTCTTTCTTTACAATTAATTTAAATTGCTGCTGTGTATTAAGATGTCTCGATGATACTTATGTTGATGCAATATAAAATAGGCTCCAATAGCCTATTTTTTTATATCTTTAATTAATATAGTTATCGTTTAACTACTATACTTTAACATAATTATTAAATAAATATTTTAGCAAGTAGATTTCTTTATTTTACATATTTTCAATTAAGGTAATTACTTCTTCTTTTGTTAGCTTCTTTTCATAATTATGAATTTTCTCAATAAAATCATCATGATTCATTGTAAGCTCTGTTAGCATATTAACAATTACTATTTCAATATTACTAATTCCATACTTAATTAAATATTTAATATTTAAATCGACATTAATAAAGTTATTGTGCAATAGTTCTAATACATAGTCATTACTATCCTCGATAATTTTATTATAAGTAGAACTTGATACATATTTTAGTAAATAACTGATATCTCTTTCCATAAATCCTCCAAAAAAAAGATAATTTAGAATAATTATCTATTTTTTTCTTTAATACAACGAATTAATCTTTTAACATTTCCATCGGGATGTGTCAATATATCTTTACCTATGTAACCATAACTACTTCTCGGATCAATTTGATAACGACCAGCATATTTTCTTATGCCTATAGCTAATATACTTCGTGTATCAATTCTAGGATCATCAATAGCGGCAGCATAACTTGGCTCAATATTAGCTAAACTTTGCAAATTTTCGTCTTTACTACGTCTATAAAACATCCATTTTTCAATATCAGAAGAAAATTCTCCATTAAAAATTTTATCTACTAAAGTATTAGGAGTATATTCAAAACGATAACGTGGATTCTTTGTTAATTCTTCTTCTAACATACGAATAACAGTTAAAACAACAGAAAGATTTTCAAAAGCACTATCATTAAAAGATGCTAATTGATCGAGTGAACTTTTAGATTTACTATAATTACTTTGTAATACTTTAAGACAAAGAGCAGGCTCAGACTGAGCAACTTGTGAATATTTAACTTCACTAGGATATAAAGTACAAATAGGATAAGCAATATGTGGATTTTCTCTTAAATATTTATATGTATTTTTTAAAATCCCTTCATTTGGATATTCAATCCCTCGCATAATAATTGATTCAATAGCCTTTGTTTCTAAGTAACGATACACGTCACCACCCATACTTTGCATTTTCATTAAAGTATCCATGTCTGGCAAATATATTTTCTTTTCCATAACCAAAACCTTCTTATATTATAACGTCATTAAGTCTTTTTCTTTTTCTTTAAGTTTTTCTTCAATCATTTTATTGTACTCATTAATTAAATCTTGAACTTCGTTATTTCCCCTTTTCTCTTCATCTTCCGGTAATTTTAAATTTTCAATTGCTTTATTAGCATCTTGCCTAATATTACGAAGAGCAATTTTACCTTCTTCGGCAAGATCTTTAACTTGCTTTACTAATTCTTTACGGCGATCTTCCGTAAGTGGTGGAATGACAATAAAGACAGTCTCACCATTATTAGTAGGCGTTACCCCTAAATTAGCTTCAAAAATAGCCTTTTCGATAGCTCCTAAGCATGAGCGATCATATGGTTTAATTGATAATTGTCTAGCTTCTGGTACCGAAATAGTTGCTAAACTTTTAATTGGTGTCGGTACGCCATAGTATTCAACCATAACCCCATCAAGCATTGATGGATTTGCTCTTCCTGCACGCACACTTGTAAATTTATTTTCTAATGTTTCAATCGTATTAAGCATTCTTTCTTCTGTTTTTTTTAAAATTTCATCCATATTTTTTCTCCTTTTTTCAATAATATTTTACCATAATTTCTTAAATATGTAAATAACAGTCATTTTTACGATAGGCAACTACTATTATCAGGATTATAAGTTCCACCTAAATAATTAATATATACTTCTAGTTTAGCCTCACTTACTTTAATCCAATTCTTTTCATTCCAATACCAGTTGTAATCATCTTTATTAGTAAGGTAAGAGGCTTCAAAAATAATTGATTTAACATTAAATAACTCATGAGGAATACGATTAACCGCATAATTATCTTTAAAATTATAAGTTTTTCCAAGTTGCATCGAATACTTTACTTCCGTATCATAATCTCTAGCATAAAAACGCATATGATCTTCCGTTATCGGATAGATTTGATTAAATTTTTCGGCGATGGCAAGTTCATTAGTTATTTCACTACTTGTTAAATAACCAGGAAGTAATATTTCATATCCCATATAATAACTATTTCCTATCGCATTATGGTGGTTACTGTAGACAATTCTACTTACCGCGCCAACATAACCTATTTCGTAAGCTCTTCTTTGAAGTTTTAGAAGGCTAGCGTCTCCCATGCCATTACCATAAGTATCGCTTGTTCTAGTCATATAAACGCTGTATCCATGTGCTTCATAACGGCACTTCTCATACATGGAAACAATTAAATTCATTTCCTTTTCATAAATATATTCGTTGCTGGCTCCCGGATCTTCTCCGCCATGTCCAATATCGATTAAAACGTCATATTGATAGGCAAAGTCTTCAATTGTCAGAGTTACATTATCATTTCCATAAGTAAAAGATACTAATTTATTTCCAACTTTAGCCCGTCCTAAACGATTAATAAAAGCAAGTTTATTTTGTAAGTTTTCTTCACCATTCGAGACAATAATAAGATTATATGTTCCATTAGTAACATTACTTAAATCAATACTTCCTTTATATTTACCACCACTAAGAGACGATAGTTCAAAACTATATTCTGCACTACCAACTAATTTTAAAGTATAACTATCATCATTCTCTTTTTTGTATCCTTCAATATAAAAGCCATTATTTGTAAAACTATTTTTTGTTATCGTATTACTATGTTCAAACTCTGAAAAATGTTTCTCTGGCTCCCTATTTTCTTCATTGCTTGGAACAATAATAATATTTGGAACCTTAACAGTTACTGTTCTCCCAGTGCTCGATGAATTACCACTTGAATCGGTAACCGTATAAGTAAGAGAATACTCTCCTTCCTTACTTGTATCGACGCTTCCTTCCATAACAATTTTATCTGTTAAATCACCATCGTAATTATCGTCCGCTACTGCTCCTTCTTCTTTATATTCTTCCCCAACTAAAAGATTTATTTTTTCATTACCATTTAGAGTAATATGTGGTTCTTCATGATCGACAATATTTACTATGCGATAGGTACTATATTCTTTTCCGTCTAAAATAACATAATATTTAACTTGATATTTTCCTAATTTCTTTACATTTAATTTATGACTATCGATACTAATTTGCGAAGAATAATCGATATTATCTACTAAAACTTTTGCTCCATATTCTGTATATTTATCACCATAATTAAGTTCATAGTCACTACTTTGATTAAGGTAAAAAATCACTTGATGATTATTTTCTTTACCTTTTAAGAGAAAAAAGATTAATATAAGAACTAGCACTATCAGAAGTATACTAAGTAAAATAATTAAAATTCTTTTCTTTCGATTATGAATTTTTCGTGACATTTTTTTTACCATATCTATGACCTATCTTTCTATTTATATTATATAATAAAACTCTTTTCTGGTAAAGAATAAGAAGAAAGATTCTTATTTTTCTTTCTTCTTACTTTTCTTTTTTAATTCCTCTAGTATTTCTTCAAGAAGTACTACTTCTTCTCTCTTTGGTGGTTCTTTAGGTGGCTCTTCGACTTTTGGTTTTTCTTTTTTCGTTAAAGTATTAATTACTTTGACAAAAGCAAAAACACAGATGGATATGATAAAAAAGTCGATGACATTATTAATAAATTGGCCATATGGAATAACTGCTTTACCAATTTTAATAGTTAGATTACTAAAGTTTAGTCCTCCTAAGAAGATACCGGTAAGTGGCATAATTAAATCGTTAACAACAGAAGTAACAATTTTACCAAAAGCATTACCTATAACGACGCCGACAGCCAAATCAAGAACATTGCCTCTTTCAATGAAAGTTTTAAATTCTTTCAATAATCCTTCAGTTTTCTCTTTCATAATAAACTTCCTTTCTGACAACATTATAATATATTTTTATCTAATTGTATAGTAATTAAAGTCAAAATGTAAATTTATCTCTTTCGTTTATTTTCAGGAGTTAGATTTCTCCTCTTTGGACAAATATCATCAGTAGATAAACTTGGATGTGCCAAAGCCATAAGATCAGTTATATTTGATAATTTAGGTAGTTTTTGATGTGGAGTTACACCTTTTTCTAAGTGAGTTTCCCTTAAAGTTTTATAAGTTCCAAAGCGATCAAACAAAATATAGCTACTTACAAGGTCTCTTGCTAATTCCTTTTCAATTGTTCGATAATATTTTGTATTGTAATCATAAGCAGTACGCTCCTCAAATGAAAGATTAGCATCATTACGTAAAGCCATAGTATTAACTGCTGAAACAATATTTTTAACGCGTGCATTATCTTTACTTACCAAATTCCTTCTTTCACTTGATAAATAAACTTGTTCTTGATAATTCAAATCGACATTTTTAATAACGACAACTCTTAAAATGGGGCTATCACTGTATGGATCAATCCAAGGAAGTGCATAAATACCATCTGCTAATCTACAATCTATTTCACTTTCGATAAATCCTGACAAAATTCCTAGCTCTCTTTTCTTCAAGGCAAGTGTTTTATTGTTATTCATATTATATCTCTCTTTCTATCTACTTTTTACAAGACGATATACCTCATCATGAATATCATCTATTGTCCGCATTTCATTATTTTTGCTACAATCAACTATCTTCCATGATAAATAATTCGCAACAAAATTAGCATTTTCATATACTTTTTTCATAAAAGTCAAATCTCTTTCATGAATATCGTTTACAATGCCTTCATTATCAGCTCTCTCCCTACGAAGAGCTTGAGCTAAATCAAAAGGAGCTGTTAAGAAAATAACTTTATCCGGCT
>CANRJI010000037.1 GCA_947630885.1 uncultured Bacilli bacterium | reverse complement strand
ATTGTTCCATCATTAGAATTAGCAAAAGCAACTACTTCTTTCTTTATATCTTTTGTAAGTTCAACTTTTAATTCAGTTTTTTGATCTTCCTTATACATTCTTATCACCAATTATATTATATACAAAACAAAAAATATTATCAATGCATTCGACCACTTTTCGACCACTTTTCGACCATATATCATTTTTACATTAAAAAATCGAACTAAAAAGTTCGACTAAAATACATAATGGAGGGTCTAGTCGGATTTGAACCAACGATCAGGGAGTTGCAGTCCCACGCCTTACCACTTGGCTATAGACCCAAGAAACAAGTTAATTATATCAAAAGAAATGAAATATTACAATATATTTTATGCAAAAAACAGAAAAATTGCTCGTAAAGGTAATCCTTAAAAGTCAAAAATAAAATGTTTACTTTATCTTATTATTATTGTATAATGTTAGTATTGTTTGAAGGGGTGGAGTAGATGGAACGTTTACAAAAAAAAATAGCTTCTCTCGGTTATTGTTCGAGAAGAAAGGCTGAGGAACTAATTGCTAATGGTTTAGTGGAAGTAAATGGAGAAGTCGTAACTAAACTTGGAACGACTGTTAAACCCGGCGATGTTATTAGTGTCGAAGGAAATATTTTAGATAACAGTAAATCGTATGAATATTACTTATTAAATAAACCTAAAGGGATTGTAACGACTACAAATGATGAAAAGGGGAGAAAAACAGTTATCGATTTAATTGAGACAAAAGCTCGCATTTATCCAGTAGGACGCTTAGATTACGATACTTCGGGAGCCTTAATTTTAACAAATGATGGCGAGCTTGCCAATTTACTTATGAGTCCAAAATATGAAATAGATAAGACATATATTGCTAAAGTCGAAGGAATAGTTACGATACCTGATATCCAAAGTCTTCGCCGCGGTGTTATCATTGGTGGAATAAAGACTAAAAAGGCAAGGGTAAAATTAAAATCTATCGATAAGAAAAAAGAGACATCAATCGTTGAAATAACTATTCATGAAGGTAAAAATCATCAAGTAAAAAAGATGTTTGATACTCTCGGATATAAAGTTATTAAATTGCGCCGAGAAAAGTATGCCAATTTAACATTAAAAGGATTAATGCCTGGTGAATATCGAAAACTTACCATAAAAGAAGTAAAAATATTATATAGTTTATGTAAAACTACTAACAGTAATTAATAATATAAAATAAAAGAAAAAAATTGACAATTAGTCAAAATCAGCATATAATTAAGAATGTAAAAAACAAAAGACGGAGACGGTATAATAAAATAGTTATAGCGAGTTAGTGTCTGGTGGAAGACTAATACGATGTTTATTATATATATCACTCCCGATGTGTTTTTCTGAAATTAATTAAGAAAAATCGGGGATAACCCCGTTATCAAAATAAAGAGCACTTAGGTGAAATAAGGTGGTACCGCGGAAAAGCTATTCGTCCTTATTACTTAAGTGCTTTTTATTTTAAAAGGAGGATAAAATGAAAGAGTTTAAAGAATTAAGTAAGGAAGCCTATATCGATAATGAGAAAAAATATATCGATTATTGGAAAGAAATTAATATCTTACAAAAGTCAATCGACAAAGGCAAAGAAAACTTTGTTTTCTATGATGGGCCTGCCTTTGCTAACGGTTTTCCTGGACTTCATCACATGGTTGCTAAAAATCTAAAAGATATTGTCTGCAAATACTATACGATGAAAGGATACAAAGTCGTTCGTAAAATTGGTTGGGATACCCATGGACTTCCAATTGAAAATCATGTTGAGAAAAAACTTGGTTTCCAAACGAAAAAAGATATTGAAGCCTTTGGTATTGAAAACTTTAATAATGAGTGCCGAAAGAGTGTTCGGGAAAATGAATCGGCTTTTACCGATTTAACTCATAAAATGGGTCAGTTTATCGATACGGATAATCCTTACTTAACATATAAAAATGAATATATTGAGACAGAGTGGTGGATTCTTAAGAAATTCTTTGAAGAAGGATTATTCTATGAAGGAACAAAAGTCACACCATACTGTCCAAGATGTGGCACTGGTCTTGCATCTCATGAAGTAGCTCAAGGATATAAAAGTGTCGATGTTAATACCGTTATTGTACCTTTTAAAGTCAAAGATAAAGACGAATATTTCTTAGTATGGACGACGACGCCATGGACGTTATTATCTAATGTTGCTCTTTGTGTAAATCCTAATGAAACTTATGTTAAAGCAGAGTCACAAGGTTATAAATTTATTTTAGCTAAAGCCCTTTTATCAAAAGTATTAGGGGATGAAGCAAAGATTATTGAAGAATTTGATGGAAAGTCATTAGAATATACCGAGTATGAACAGTTACTTCCATTTATTAAAGTAGGTGGTAAAGCTTTTTATGTAACTTGTGATGATTATGTAACGATGGAAGATGGAACTGGTATCGTTCATATAGCACCTGCTTTTGGTGAAGATGACTCACGTATTGGTAAAAATTATGATTTACCTTACGTTAATCCAGTCGATTTAGATGGAACATATAAAGAAGGACCATGGAAGGGAATGCTTGTTTTTGATGCTGATTTAGAAGTCATCAAGTACCTTAAAGAAAATGACAAATTATTTAAGAAACAAAAATTAACGCATGATTACCCACATTGCTGGCGATGTGATAGTCCTCTTTTATATTATACAATGCCTAGTTACTATATTGCTGTATCTAAATTCCGTGATAAATTAGTGGAAGCAAATAGCAAAGTAAATTGGTACCCCGATTATGTTGGAACCAAGAGATTTAATAACTGGCTTATGAATGCTAAAGACTGGGCTGTTTCTCGTACGAGATATTGGGGTGCACCAATTCCATATTTCAAGTGTGAATGCGGTCATGCTGAAATGATTGGTTCAATCGCTGAATTAAGAAAGAAAGCCATAGAGAAAATCCCTGAAGACTTTGATTTACATAAACCATATATCGATAATGTTCATCTAAAATGTCCTAAGTGTGGTCAAAAGATGACGAGAATACCTGATGTTTTAGATTGCTGGTTTGATTCAGGATCAATGCCTTTTGCTCAGTATCACTATCCATTTGAAAATCAAGAATTATGGGAAAATCAGTTTCCAGCGGACTTTATTTGTGAAGGTATCGATCAAACCCGTGGTTGGTTCTATACCTTACTCGTCATTTCTACTTTCGTTAAAGGATGCTCACCATTTAAAAATGTTTTAGTAAATGATTTACTTCTCGATGCTGAAGGTAAGAAGATGAGTAAGAGTAGAGGAAATATAGTTGAACCATTTACGGCTATGCGTGAAAATGGGGCTGATACCGTAAGATTCTATTTACCTTATGTATCTCCTGTTTGGACACCATTAAAGTTTGATATCGATGGACTAAAGGAAGTATATTCTAAATTCTTTAATCCTCTTCGTAACACTTATTCCTTCTTTGTTACATATGCCAATATCGATAAAATAGATACTGATATGTTTGATGTTAGTTATGATAAACTTGAAGACATTGATAAATGGTTAATATCTAAATATAACCGTCTTCTTAAATACGTAACTAATTCTTATGAAGAATACGACTTAAATAAAGTTGCTAGGGCTTTGACAAGTTTCGTTTCCGAAGATTTATCTAATTGGTACATAAGACGTAATCGTGATCGTTTCTGGGGCGGAGAGTTAACTTTATCTAAAAAGGCTGTCTACCAAACTACTTACAATATCCTCGTGGGCTTATCGCAGATGATTGCTCCAATGGTACCTTATTTAAGTGAAGAAATCTATCAGAACTTAACTGGTAAAGAATCTGTTCACTTAAGTGACTTCCCAGTTTATGATGAGAAACTAATCGATGATAAACTAGAAGAAAAAATGGATTTAGTAAGAGACTTAATTAGTCTTGGAAGAAATGTCAGAGAAGAAGTTAAAATTAAAGTAAGACAGCCACTTAGTGAGATATTATTAGATACTAGGAAGAAAAAAATTATTGGCGAATTAACTTCTCTAATTAAAGAAGAATTAAATGTTAAAGAAGTTGTCTTTCTTGATGATTTAAGTGAATATATGGACTTTTTAGTTAAACCTAACTTTAAAGAAGTGGGAAAAATATTTGGTAAAGATATTAAGGAATTCCAAGATAAATTATTAAAGCTAACGCAAGAAGAAATTTCGAAGTTAGAAAATAATCAAAAAATTTCTATGACAATAGGAAATACTGAATATGAAATTGATAAAAATATGGTCGATATTCGTATTTCATCTAAAGAAGGCTTTACTGCTTATATGGATGGTAATAATTTTGTTATTTTAAATACGACGCTTACCAAAGATTTAACTGAGGAAGGTTTAGCAAGAGAGACAATCTCGAAAGTTCAACAGCTTCGCAAGAGCCTAAATTTTGATATCATGGATCGTATTAACATTTATTTAGATGCTACTTCTGATTATAAAGATAGTATTAAAAATTATCTTGATATGATTAAGGAAGAGACACTCGCAATTAATGTCATTGATAAAGATAATATTAAAGAAAAAATAAATATTAATGACTATCAAGTCGGAATTGAATTAGAAGTTATAAAAGGAGATAAATAACTATCTTCTTTTTCTTTTGTCAAATTATTGTCAATGAGATTGTAATTTTCATGTCTTTAAGATATGCTTATATCATAGGGAGTGTGATACTTATGATATATCCATCAATAGATAAAATTCTTAATATCGTCGACTCTAAATATGCTCTAGTATATATTGTTTCTGATCGCAGTAGACAAATGGCGAAAACTGGTTATTACCAAAAGCCTATTAAAGAGTATAAATCCCAAAAAGAGATTGGTAGAGCCCTCGAAGAAGTATATGATGGATTAATTCACATAGAAAAGAAATAGTCTTTTCTTTTTTATTGCTACTATAAATAATTGGAATTAAAAATTATCCTTTCACATATATTTTTAGTGTACTAAGAAAGGAATGATAAAATAATTATGGAAACAATTAAAGTTTCATCGAAATCAAATCCCAATTCTGTTGCCGGTGCGCTTGCTAATGTCTTTCGGGAGAAAGGCATCGTCGAAGTTCAAGCAATCGGTGCTGGAGCATTAAATCAAGCGATTAAAGGAGTAGCCATTGCAAGAGGATTTGTGGCACCATCAGGAAAAAATCTTGTTTGTACACCTGCTTTTATCGATATCAATATCGATGGGGAAGAAAGAACCGCAATTAAACTTATTGTCGAGGCCAAATAGGCCTCTTTTTGTATCAATTATTCATTTTAACATATAATAAATAGGGTATAGTTATTTATTTGCCAAGAAAAATAAAAAAAGTTCTTGACTTGAATCTTTAAAAATGTTATATTTATATCGCTGGTTATTTTAGGTTTTGTCGTGGGACAAAACTTATATTTAAAATAAAAAATGAAACACCAGGATATGTGTAAGAAAGGAGTGAAATAATGCCTACAATTAATCAATTAACAAAGAAACCAAGAACAAAGAAAACTAGAAAGAGTAAATCACCAGTATTATTAGTAGGAAAAAATAGTATCCAAAAGAAACAGACAATTCAAGTATCACCTCAGAAGAGAGGAGTATGTACTCGTGTTGGAACTATTACACCAAAGAAGCCAAACTCAGCATTAAGAAAATATGCGAGAGTTAGATTATCTAATGGTATGGAAGTTACTTGCTATATTCCAGGAATTGGTCACAACTTACAAGAACACAGTGTTGTTTTAATAAGAGGTGGACGTGTTAAAGACTTAATCGGTGTCAGATATCACATCATTAGAGGTACTTTAGATACTGCTGGAGTTCAAAATAGACGTCAAGGTAGAAGTAAGTACGGTGCTAAAAAAGAAAAGAAGTAAATAAAAATTAATAATATTGGAAGGAGGAACTATATACTATGAGAAAGAAAAGAGCAACAAAAAGAGATGTTTTAGCGGATCCTATTTATAATTCAAAAGTAGTTACTAAATTAGTTAACCACATTATGAAAGATGGTAAAAAAGGTACTGCTCAAAAAATAATTTATGAAGCCTTTGATATAGTAAAAGAGAAAACGGGCGAAGATGCTATGGTTGTATTTGAAAAAGCCATGAATAATATTAAGCCATCACTTGAAGTAAAATCAAGAAGAGTAGGTGGATCAAACTATCAAGTTCCCGTTGAAGTAAAACCAGATAGAGCACAAGCATTAGCATTTCGTTGGTTAGCACAATATGCAAGACTTAGAAATGGTCATTCAATGGCGGAAAATCTTGCTAATGAAATCATTGATGCATCAAATGGAACAGGTGCTTCTGTTAAGAAGAAAGATGATACACATAAGATGGCTGAAGCAAATAAAGCCTTTGCTCATTATAGATGGTAATTCAAATATATTTATTGACATTATTAAATCATAAGGGGAAAAATTATGACTAAAAGGAAATATGAAAATATAGGATATCGTCTTTTTAGATTATCTCTTGCTTTTGAAGATTATCAAGATGATGACCAAGATACTAGTATGCCTTTATATGATGAAATAATTCGTGATCTTACTGATTACCGAACAAGATATAATGAATTATCTTCTGAAGAAAGAGAAAAGCTTGCTAGTAAGCTAGTAGATAAATATGAAAAACTATTAGATATTGTCGGAAGAGAAAATTTTATCTTCTATGATGATGGCGATGTTAATTATATTTGGAAAAATTACTAACATTTATAAAATTAAATTTAACAAATTAGAAATAAAATAAAAGAAGAAAGGAATATGAATTATGGCTCGTGAAATAAGCTTAGAACATACAAGAAATATTGGAATCATGGCCCATATCGATGCTGGTAAGACAACTTGTACCGAGAGAATTCTTTTCCATACCCACAAAATTCATAAAATTGGTGAAACACATGATGGTGAATCACAAATGGACTGGATGGAGCAGGAGCAAGAAAGAGGAATAACGATTACAAGTGCCGCTACTACGGCATATTGGAAGGGTTATCGATTAAATATTATCGATACTCCAGGACACGTTGACTTCACAATTGAAGTACAGAGAAGTCTAAGAGTATTAGATGGTGCTGTTTTACTTATCGATGCCCAAGCCGGTGTTGAACCTCAGAGTGAAACAGTATGGAGACAAGCCAATGAATATGGCGTACCACGTATCATTTTCGCCAATAAAATGGATAAAATGGGTGCGGACTTCTATTATAGTTTAGGTACGATTAGTGATAGATTAGGTGCTAACTGTGCTGCTGCTCAGTTACCAATTGGCGCTGAATCCGATTTTAATGGGGTAGTTGATTTGGTTACAATGAAGGCTTATCATTTTGATGGTAAACAGGAAGAAAATTATACCGAAATAGATATTCCTGAAGATATGAAAGACAAAGCCTTAGAATATCGAAATAAACTTATCGAAGCCGCAGCGGACTTTGATGAAGATTTAATGATGAAATATCTTGATGGTGAAGAAATTGGTGCTGAAGAACTTAAGAAAGCCATCAGAACCGGCGTTTTAAAAGCAGAATTTTTCCCAGTTTTATGTGGTACTGCCCTAGGAAATATGGGTGTTAAATTATTACTTGATGCTGTTTTAGATTACTTACCTGCACCAACTGATGTCGAAGCTATCGAATGTACTGATCCTAAGGGAGAAGTAGTACTAAGACATCCATCAGATTCAGAACCATTTACAGCTTTAGCATTTAAGATTGCCACTGACCCATTCGTTGGAAGATTAACTTTCTTTAGAGTATACTCAGGAAAGCTAACTAGTGGTTCATACGTATTAAATTCAACGAAGAATGTTAAAGAAAGAATTGGACGTATCCTTTTAATGCATGCTAATCACCGTGAAGAAATTCCTGAAATTTATGCTGGTGAGATTGGTGCGGCAGTAGGCCTTAAAAATACGACAACTGCTGATACACTATGTGATGAGAAAAAACCAGTTATCATGAAAGGTATGGAATTTCCTGAACCGGTTATTACGCAAGCAGTAGAACCAAAAACCAAAAATGACCAAGAGAAGATGGCTATTGCCCTTCAAAAACTTGCTGAAGAAGATCCAACTTTCAGAATGCAAACTGATCCAGAAACAGGTCAAACGACTATCTCTGGTATGGGTGAACTTCACCTCGATATTATCGTCGATAGAATGCGTAGAGAGTTTGGTGTCGAAGCAACAGTTGGAGCACCAATGGTTGCTTACCGTGAAACAATTACACAAATGGGCGAGTGCGAAGGAAAGCATATTAAACAATCAGGTGGTCGTGGACAATACGGACATGTTTGGGTTCGCTTTGAACCAAATCCTGATAAAGGATACGAATTTGTCGATAATATTGTCGGCGGTGTCGTTCCAAGAGAATACATTCCTGTCATTGATAAAGGACTTCAAGAAGCAATGCAAACTGGTATTCTTGCGGGTTATCCAATGGTTGATGTTAAAGCAACATTATTTGATGGATCATACCATGAGGTCGACTCATCAGAAATGGCCTTCAAGATTGCTGCATCCCTTGCTTTAAAAGAAGCAAAAAATAAATGTAAACCTGTTATCCTAGAACCAATTATGAAAGTAGTTGTTACTGCACCTGACGAATATACTGGTGCCGTAATTGGTGACTTGACAGCAAGACGTGGAAAACCACAAGGACAAGAATCTCGTGGTAATGCCACAGCCTTTACAGCAATGGTTCCCCTTGCTGAAATGTTTGGATATGCAACAAGTTTAAGAAGCTCGACACAAGGTCGTGGAAACTATGTTATGGAACTAGATCACTATGAAGAAGTTCCAAAATCAATCGCTGATGAAATCATTAAGAAAAATGGTGGAAATTAGTAAAAATACTTGAAAAAAAAATATTATATGTTAAAATATAATATGTAATAATTAAGAAAGAGAGGAAAATATAATGGCTAAACAAAAATTTGATCGTTCTAAACCACATGTTAACATTGGTACAATTGGCCACGTTGACCATGGTAAAACGACATTAACTGCCGCTATTACAAAGGTATTAGCAGCAAAAGGTGGAGCAGAATTCGTTGATTATGCAAATATCGATAAAGCTCCAGAAGAAAGAGAAAGAGGAATAACAATCAATACAGCACACGTTGAGTATCAAACTGCAAAAAGACACTATGCTCACGTTGACTGCCCAGGACATGCTGACTATGTTAAAAACATGATTACTGGTGCTGCTCAAATGGATGG
>CANRJI010000036.1 GCA_947630885.1 uncultured Bacilli bacterium | reverse complement strand
TATATTAAAGGATGGATAACCGATAATAATGATGAAACATATGATTTATATATTGGAAGTGAAGCCGAAATATATAGTAAAAATTTACAGAGTATCTTTTTTAACATGATTGGTGTTCAAACGATTAATTTTAATAATTTCAATACTAGTGAAGCAACAACAATGCAAAGCATGTTTTCTGGATGTAGTAGTTTAACAGAGTTAAATGTAAGCTCATTTGATACTTCGAATGTAATATATATGTCTGGAATGTTCGCTAGTTGTAGTAATATATCATCACTCGATTTACAGCAGTTTAAAACTGAAAATGTAAGAAATATGTCTAGTATGTTTAATGGATGTTCTAGTTTGAATGATTTAGATGTATCTCAATTTAATACTGAAAAAGTAACAAGTATGCAAAATATGTTTATTGGTTGTAGTTTATTGGAATTAGATTTAAGTAGTTTTAATACGATTAGTGTAACCTCTATGCAAGGTATGTTTATGGATTGTAAATCTTTAAAAATTATAAATCTTGATCATTTTGATGTAACTAGTGTTACTAGTATGTATGATATGTTTCGAGGATGTAGCAGTTTAGAAAAATTAGATTTGAGTAGTTTTGTGCCTATTAGTTTAACACATGCAAATCGTATGTTTTGGAATTGCAGTAGTTTGCAATCAATAAATTTAGAGCATTTTAATACACCGCAGGCAACAACAATGGCATATATGTTTTCTGGTTGCGGTAGTCTAATCAGTATAGACATACATACATTCGACACCTCAAATGTAACTGATATGAGTGGAATGTTTGAAGGATGTAACAGTTTAACTAGTTTGGAATTGCATACATTTAATACCTCTCAAGTAATGTACATGAGTAGAATGTTTAGTAACTGTAATAATTTAACTAACTTAGATATCGACAATTTTAATACCTTAAATGTAACAAAAATGGATAGTATGTTTTATGGATGCAATAGTTTAACAGATTTAGATTTAAGCCATTTTAATACCTCTCAAGTAACAACAATGGCTACTATGTTTTATGGATGCAATAGTTTAATTAATCTAGACCTAAGTAGTTTCTATACACCCAAATTAGCTGATGTAACTTATATGTTTCGTGGATGTAGCAATTTAACCAAATTAGATTTAGGCAATTTTACGACAGAAGGTCTTATTGAGACAAATGCTATGTTTTTTGGGATGTCAAATTTATCTAAAAAAGTAGAAGTAAACATGAAAAAATTTGATTTTAGTAAAAGTACAAATTTAAATAACTTATTTGTGGGAGTAAATTTTTCGTACTTTACTATAATTGTTAAAGACGAAGCAACTAGAGATCTACTTTTAGAACGCTTCCCAAATTTAGCTAATGTTACAGTGTATAATGCTTAGTATAAAGAATTGCTGAATACTTTATTTAATAAACTGGTTAGTTATAACTAGTTTTTTAATGCCTTATAGTGGAGAAAATACTAGTAATGAAACCTAAAATTGTAATTGACTTATGAAATCTAAAATGCTATACTAAATATAGTAGGAAAGTAGGAACTTTATGAAAAAGAAAAAAAAGGGAAATAACTATCAAACTGATATTAAAAAATTAGTTCTTATTTTTACCATGGTTATGTGTATTATTGCAGCTTTAATTACTTATTGGATCTATGCTTATAATCATAAATATGGGAAATCTTATTATGGAGATGACCGAGTAATTAGTAATAAAGTAAGTGATTATACCTACATGAAGGGAAATATTCTCTATTTAAATAATATTGATGATGATATTGGTTCTTCTTTTGTGCAAAAACAAACTGATTTTATGAAGAGTAATAGTGTATTAAATATTGATATTAATAAAGAAATAAATGGTGATATTCTTTCGGTAAAACTAAAGTATACGTTACCTAATTATGAAGAAGTTATAACTTTAAATGTTGATATTAGAAAGAATCAAGTTATAAGTGACGAGGAACTATTAGAAAAAGTAAATAAAAATTATAAAAGTATTGCTACTGATATTTTTAATGAATATATAAAATTACCTACTGATAGTAATAAAGTAGTAGTAGATGCTATTACTGATGAAAAAATATCACCTACCGATTTTAATCAAAATAGTGAAAAATATATTATTCGTATTCGTGAGAAATTACCTGATATTATGAAACTATATATTGAAGGATCGAATATTCGTTATGTTGTTCGATTATCAGAAATTGATAAGGTATGTTATTATACTAATACAGATAGTCGAATAATTAATATTGATAAAGAAATAGGAAAAATATAGAGGAGGAGTTATTATGGAAAGTATTTTATCCGCAACTGCAATAGGAATAGGAATTATGGTTGGTCTTGCCTTTTTGGGTTTAGGGCTTGGAGTTGGCTTGTTAGGTGGTCGAGTAGCGGAAGCAGTAGGTCGCAATCCTGAAACTAAAAATGATGTCGTTCACTCAATAATGACCATACTTATCATCTTTGCCATATTCTTATTATTTCTATTTGCCTTTTGTTTCTTATTATTATTCTTTAATCCGCTAGTGGGATAATATGTTATACATTATTATCTCTTTTACTGTTATTGTTTTGCTCGTTGTTGTAATGAGCCTCGTCTTAAAGAATGCCGTTAAGACAATTGACAGTAAATCGAAGTCATACTTTGTCGATAAACTTCAAGAGTATGACTATCTAATTGATGAAAAAGAAAAGAAACTTTCTGAATTAGAAAGTGAATTAGAAAAAAGAAAGAATGGGTTAAAGGATAACAAAGAATTTGAAAGTAGACCTAGTTATGACTTTGATAGTAGTATCATTGATTTACTTACGGAAACAAGTTATCTAGATAAAAATATTTTAGAAATAAATAAAAAAATTGAAGAAAAATTTATTATTAATTATGAAGATTTAGTTAAAGACTTTTTATCAAATATTAAAGAAGATAGTCGTTATGAATTTTGTCAAAATTTACGTAAGAAATTTACTCCTGATGAAATATATAAAATTGAAGTTATGCTTCAAGAAGAAAAAGATGAATATTTAAAGGAATACTTAACTAAAGAAGAATATATGGTCTATCAAATATATCTAGCTAGTAATAATTTTAATATGGAAGATTTTATTGATTATTTAAATCGTCTTATTGAATTAAATAATCCAACTGTTACTATTTTGGTACCTAGTAAAAGTATGAATTTTGATTATATTGACCATAAAATTAAAACTAAAGTGTCAGATAAAATATACAAAGGAATAAAAATTTTATACAAAAATAAAGTATATGATTTCAGTTTAAATGAAGGGAATGTATAGTATGGAACTTAGCAAAATAGAAGAAAAAGTGGAAAGCATAAAAAATAATGATAACATCTATTCAGTGGGAAAAGTTATCAAAGTTAATCCTTATACTGTTATTGTTTCAGGCCTTAACGATATTACTTATTATGAAGAAGTAAATGTTGCTGATAAAGCTAAAGGATTTGTTTTTGGTGTTGGAAAAAATAATGTTACGATTTCATTAGTCGAAGTAAATGAAAAGATTAATCCTGGTGATGAAGTATATTCGCTTAAAAAACAATTCAAATGCTTATTTAGTATGGATTCGATGGGAAAAGTTATCGATATTTTTGGTAATGATCTTATCGCAGGTAAAAAATTTGATAATTTAGTTGAAGTACCAATTGAAAATGACCCAATTCCTATTATGGATAGAGGACTTGTAAATAGAGAGTTTTTAACAGGTATAACTGGTATTGATATGCTTTATCCAATTGGACGTGGACAGAGACAATTAATTATTGGTGATAAGAAAACTGGTAAAACACAAATAGCTTTGGATGCTATCGTCAATCAAAAAGATAAAAATATGGTTTGTCTATATGTAGCCTTAGGTAAGACAAAAAAAGAAGTTAAAGATATTTATTATGAATTAACAAAGAGAGGGGCAGCATCATATACGATCGTTATTGCTTCCTTCCATGATGAACTTCCTAACCGTACTTATTTGACACCATATGTAGCTTTATCAATTGCCGAATCAATGATGCTCGATTCTTATGATGTTTTAGTAGTTATCGATGATTTAAAGAAACATGCTGACATCTATCGTCAAATATCACTTGCTAGTAAAAAGACACCTGGTCGTGATGCTTATCCATCTGATATTTTCTATGCTCATTCGAAATTACTTGAAAAAGGTTGTCAACATAAAAATGGTGGTTCAATTACTATTTTGCCAATTGTTGAAACAAAATCATCTGATATAACGGATTATATTTCGACAAATATTATTTCGATTTGTGATGGTCAGTTGGTTCTTTCGAGTAAGAGTTTTGCTAAAGGTGAAAAACCTGCTTTAAACTATGGACTTTCGGTATCACGTCTCGGCGGTAGTGTTCAGTCGGAAGATATGAAAAGGGTTGGAAGTCTCGTTCGTAATAAACTTCTTGAGTATTTGGAAGTAAGAGATATTTATGAACTAGCTAATATTGATGAAATGGGACCTGACCTTCAACAGAGATTGAAAGAAGGAAAAGTTATCCTCGATAAATTGAAGCAATATAAATTTTCTCCGAAAAGTAAAGAGGAAATGCTCGAACTATATAAATTCTTGGAAGTAGGTGATACTGATGGAAATAGGTAAGATAATAACAATTGGTGATATTTCCGTTGAAATAATCCTCTCAAGTAACGATATTAAAATAGGTGATATTCTCGAAGTAAAGGGAAATGATAGATATGTTTTTGAAGTTGTGGAAATTAATAATATTTCAGCGACTTGTATAAGTTTATATAGTACTCGTGGCATTCAAAAGGGAAGTGTTGTTGTCAAAAAGAGTGATGGATTAGAAATTGAATACTCTGATAAAATATTAGGACGTGTTTTTAACTCTTATGGTGAAGTAATTGATGGCCTACCTTTTGAAAGTGAAAAGAAAGTAAAAGTAAGTAATGATACTGTTACTTTAAAAGATGTTAAAGTTGAAACGGAACCATTATGGACTGGTATTAAGGTAATAGACTTCTTTGCTCCTCTGCAAAAAGGATTTAAAATGGGTCTATTAGGTGGTGCTGGTGTTGGTAAAACGGTACTTATTAAGGAATTAATTCATAACATATACGAAGGCTCTAACTCTAATGCTGTTTTTGTTGGAGCGGGCGAAAGAAGTCGTGAAGGTAAAGAGTTATACGAAGATATGAAGAAGTCCAATCTTTTAGATAAAATGACAATGGTCTTTGGTCAAATGGGTGATAATCCAGTATCTCGTAGTAAATCAGTTGAAACAGGACTTCGTATGGCTGAATATTTACGTGATGAAAAAGGACAAGATGTCTTAATATTCATCGATAATATTTATCGTTTTATTCAGGCTCGCGCTGAAATATCAACTGATTTGAAAGAATTATTAATTGAAAATGGTTATCCTTCAAATATGTCAGGACAGATAAGTAGTATTGAGGAACGTATTAATTCAACTGATGAAGGATCGATAACTTCATTCCAAGCTATTTATATTCCAGCCGATGATTTGACTGATGATGCTGTTCAAACGGTTATGAGTTATATGGATGGACAAATTGTTCTCGACCGTAAAGTTGCGGAACTTGGTTTATATCCGGCGATTGACGTCTTTCGTTCGACTTCTAAATTAGTCGATGTTGAAAAGATTGGGGAAAGACACTTTAATCTTGTTGAAAGAGTTTTAGCTTACTTGACAAGATATGAAGAACTAGAAGAAATTATTGCTGTATTAGGTATTGAAGAATTATCGGAAGAAGATAAAAATGTATTCCATCGTTCTCGTAAACTACGTAATTATTTTTCACAGCCAATGTTTGTTGCGGAAGCTTATACGAATATCAAGGGTGAGTTTGTCGATATTAAAGATGTTTTAGATGATGTTGAAAATATCTTAAATGGTAAATACGATGATGTCGATGAAAGTAAATTTAGATATATAGGTAAGTATAATGGATAATAAAGGAATAAAAGTACGAGTTTTCGATATGGAACATGGTCTTCGTGAATATGAGGATATTAAAATTATTCGTATTATTAGTAAAGATTATAATTTATTGATAATGAAAGATTATTTGCCAATAATTGGTGAAATTGATGGATCGGTCGATATAAAAAATGATAGTATTGATTTATCGTTTAAAGAAATAAAAGCATTTTATATGAATAGTGAGAATGTCTTTAATTTGATGATAAAAGAGGGATAGTATGAAAAATATGTTTTATTTTGCCTTTGTTAGCATCATTGTTATCGTATCTTTATATGTTATTCTTAAAATACTTATTGGAAGGTTTGAACCAGAAAAGTCAAAAGTTAAACTTTATGGAATTCTTCAAGGTATGACGAACAAAGAAATTATAAGTATTTCTTGCTCAATTATTCTCTATGTATTAATGCTTTACTTAATATCTTCTTTTGTCGATGTCGATTTTGTCATTATAGCTATTGTTTTAATACTTACTCTTTTAAGTGGTATTTTAATTAAAAATAAAATGGTTATTGTCGATTTATTACTTGCTTGTCTTTCACTTGGTGGTGTTAAAATTGTCTATTTAATTCATGAATATTTAGTTAATGAATATATGTCGGTATGGATGTTATTACTTTTAGTTTTCGTTATGATTTTTCTTTTCCTTTATCTATCATATATGTTACTTAAAAGTTTAAAGAAAGTAATCATTGCTAATAAATATGTACGAAAGGGTGATAATAATGCGCATAAAAAACGTCGTTAAAGTTATGAATTTCCACTCTTTACTACGTGTTGACTCTTCAAAGAGAGTAGCGGAAAACTATCGTAATGTCGGTGATGAAGTAACGAAAATTATTAAAACAATTGTCTATAATAAAAATCTTGTTTTAGATAAAAAAGTTATTTTACCTGATCCAAAAATGAATAAATTAAATATTTATATTGCTAATGATTATGGTTTCTGTGGAGACTTTAATTCTTTAGTAGCAAGGCAAATTAAACAAGATAAAGATAACTATAAAATAATTATTGGTAGTAAGATTGTTTATCAAGATGAAAAAACGATTTTAAAAATTAATAAAGATGATTTTTATAAAAAGTTTGATAAAATAGAGCAAGCAATTGATACTGCTGTTCGTAATTTAACATATAGTGAAATAAATCTGTATTATAATCATTATAATTCTAGTACTTCTTTTGAATTTCGTAAACTGGTTCTTTTTCCTATTGAGTTTGATGGAACATATGATGAAAAGCATGATTTTGTTATTGAAACTGATATAACTAGTATGCTTCAGAGTTTACTTGTTTTCTATATTTTATATCAATTAAGAATGTGTGAACGTATATCTTATGCGGCTGAAAATGTATTACGGAATCAGATAACAAGTCAGGCACTAGATAAAATTGAAGAAATTGAAACAATTCAAGAACATGAAAAAAGGCGAAAAAAGAAAGATGAATTAGTTCTTAAAACAGTTGAAAATTATAAGAAAGTTACTTTGAGGGAGGGAGAAGATGGATAAATATGACTATATAACAGCAACAATAGAAGACGAGAAAATTAGATTAGAAAAAATTTTGACATATTTAAAAGAGAGTGATTCCCTTTCTAGTGAATTTCTTGAATATCAAGAAAGGTATAATAATATTTGTTTATATTTAAATGCTAAAGCTAAGTATTTAGATGCTGTAAAAATTATAAAAGAAAGTGAGCAGAAGTTATCTAATCTCGAAAAAAGTAAAGATGAATACGAACTAGATAATATCTTAATTGAAGATTCTTTATTAGGAAAGTTTCATTTAGATACGCACAATGCTTATCGTAATACTACTTATGAAGATATTAAACTATTAACTGGTAATATTAAAGACATATTATTATTACTTTATGAAAAAGAAAATAATTATCAAGAGTTGGTTGTTAAAAGAAATCGTTTGAAAGAATTAATTGACCGTACTGAATTCCCTAACACTTACGATACGCTCTTAAATCAAGAAATTATTATTGAAAAAGAGGGAAGTCTCTACGATGAAATTTATATGATTGAAAATAATATTCGTATGGCTCAAAGTAAGATACAAAAACTAGAAGATTCGGTTATGACAGATTCTATTCTTAAAATATTATATGAGTTTTGGATAATTGATTCTTATGATCCAAAGAGAGTTGATAAAAGCAACTTATTTAAGGATAATCGCACTTTAGTAAGTTTTAAAAATACTATCTCTTTACAAGAAAATAATGAAAATGATTTATCTATAGAAGAGTTTGAGAAAGAAAAGATTGATATGGATTACCAAGAATTGAAAGTTCCTGACTTAAAATTACCAAATGTTGACGAAAATACTTTAATTAATATAAATGGTAAAAATTACGTTAATAGTGAAGATAATGGTTGAAAAAGTAATTTTCGTTTGCTATAATGAAATTAATAGGGTAATAGGAGGTAAGCTAAATGCTAAGTTCAGAAGAAAAGAAAAAAAAATTTAACGGTAAATTAGTATATCTTATTATTGGTGTCGCTATTTTAATTGTTACCGTTGCTGGATCAACTTATGCTTATTTTACTGCTAGGGTTACTACACCTGAGAATACTATTACTGGTAGTGCCTTAGATATTAAACTTGGCGTAACAGCTTCCCTTGTAAGTAAAGGTACTGGTAAACTGATACCAATATATGATGGTTCAGTAGCTGAGCATGAGACTCAGCTTACTACTGCTGTAAGTACTGCGAGTGACTGTGTTGATAAAAATAAAAATACTGTTTGTCAAGTATATGAAATAAAAGTATCTAATAGTGGTTCTGATGAAGTTACTGTTGATACTACTTTAAATTTATCGGGTATGACAAATATTAAGTGGGCTGGTATGACAGGTCGAAATACTGTTGGTGTAGTTCATATATTGTCAGATACTAGTATTGCTTCTGGTACTATTTTAGCAAGTAATGGAGGGGCTACATTTTACATTTTGATATATTTAAATAATACTGGTAGTGACCAGACTACTGCTGATAGTGGTAAACAGTTTTCAGGGACTGTTACTGTAACAGCAAGTACTGGTTCTCAAATTAGCGCTACATTCTAATATCAAACAAAAGTTAATGGTTAAAATGTCAAAATCAACGAATTGCTTGTAGAAGCAAAATTTTAATAAATTGTCAAAAAAAGGTTGCGCTTTAAAGTATTATATGCTATACTTGTTAATGTAAAGGAGGATTGAAAATATGGAGGAAGATAACAGAAAGGGACCTGGTATATTTTATGCAGTAGTAGGCGTTGCTACGTTGGTTGTAGCAATTATTGGTGCTACTTTTGCATATTTTAGTGCAGCTGCAGATGCAACGGGTGATTCAATTACTGGTACCACTGCTGATTTGTCTGGCACGACATTATCTTTAAAGGTAAAGAGAGTAAAGTGGTCTGATACTGGCGCAAGTTCAGATGGACTTGTTCCTGCTAAATTTGGTGATAGAGGTGGAAGT
>CANRJI010000035.1 GCA_947630885.1 uncultured Bacilli bacterium | reverse complement strand
AGAATAGAAGAAAAAGATAAACTTTTAGAAGAATTATCGTATGATATGGGAAAAGTTATCTATTTAGATATTTCTAAAGATGTAGCTTTAAAAAGATCGATGAGCCGAATGATTTGCTCTAAATGCGGTGAAGTATATAATTTGTTAAGTAAAGATTTATCGCCAATCAAAGAAGGTATATGTAATAGATGCGGAGCACCATTGAAAGTAAGATCGGACGATACCGAAGAAACTTTTAAAAATAGATATGATACTTATATGAAAGAAACATATCCTTTAATTGAATATTATACGAAAAAGAATAATCTCTATCGAATAGATGTAAACGAATTAAATGCTGACGAAGTATTTAATGAATTAGAGAAGGTAATCAAATGATTACGATAAAGAGTCAGTACGAACTATCGCTCATGCGTGAAGCAGGAAAAATAGTATATGATACCCATAAATATTTAAAGCCCTTTATTAAACCGGGAATAACAACTGGCGAGTTAGATAAACTTGCTCACGATTACATTATTAGTAGGGACGCTTATCCATCATGCTTAAATTATGAAGGATATCCTGCGAGTATTTGTATTTCTGTCAACGAAGAAGTTGTTCATGGTATTCCTGGTAAGAGGAAACTTAAAAATGGTGATATCGTCACCTTAGACATCTGTGCTTGCTATAAAGGTTATCATGGTGATTCAGCTTGGACTTATCCAGTTGGAACCATTTCGAAAGAAAAAGAGTATCTTTTAGAGCATACCGAAAAAGCCTTATATGAAGGCTTGAGTAAAGTCAAAGATGGCGTCAGATTAGGAGACGTATCAAATGCTATTGAAGAGTACGCAAAAAGTCATAAATTAGGAGTTGTAAGAGAACTAGTCGGTCACGGTATTGGAAGTAACTTACATGAAGATCCCGAAGTACCTAACTATGGTAAAAAAGGTACAGGAGTTATCTTAAAGGAAGGTATGACAATTGCCGTTGAGCCAATGCTAAACCTTGGAACCCGCGAAGTATATTTACTTGATGACGATTGGACGATAGTTACAGGTGATAATAAACCATCAGCTCATTTTGAACACACAATCATAGTAACATCCGATGGTTATGAGATTTTAACAGGAGATGATAAATGTGAGTAGAGAAGATTTAATCGAAGTCGAAGGTAAAGTCCTCGATAATTTACCTCAAGGAAAGTTCAAAGTTGAACTTGATGGAGGCCACATCGTAGTTGCCCATGTTTCTGGTAAAATGCGCATGAATAACATACGTATCTTACCAGGTGATACTGTGGTTTTAGCTATGTCACCTTACGATCTAACACAAGGGCGTATTGTTTATAATAAGAAATAGGAGGGATGAAGATGAAAGTAAGAGCATCCGTAAAAAAAATATGCGACAAATGTAAAATAATCAAAAGAAAAGGCAAAGTAACTGTAATTTGTGAAAATCCAAAACACAAACAAAAACAAGGTTAATAATAGGAGGAAAATAAAAGTATGGCAAGAATTAAAGGTGTAGATATACCAAATGATAAAAGAATTGAAATATCTCTAACTTATATTCATGGTATTGGAAGAAAATTATCAAATAGAATTCTTAAAGATGCCAATGTTAATATCGACAAAAAAGCCAAAGATTTAACTGATGACGAATTAGCAAGAATCAGAAAAGAAGTCGATAAGTACCAAGTTGAAGGAGATCTTCGTAGGGAAGTTAATATGAATATTAAGAACCTTATGGAAATTAAATGCTATCGTGGTGATAGACATCGTAAAGGTCTACCAGTTCGTGGTCAAAGTACTAGAAGCAACGCTAAAACTCGTAAAGGAAGAGGAAAAACTGTTGCTAACAAGAAAAAGTAATTAGGAGGAAAATATGGGAAAATATAATTCGAGAAAAAGAAAAACAAAGAAGAATATTCCTGCCGGTAATGTACATATTCATTCGACGTTTAATAATACCATCGTAACCATTACTGACCCAGACGGAAATGTTGTAAGTTGGGCTTCAGCTGGTACACAAGGTATTAAAGGTAGCAAAAAGTCAACTCCTTTTGCAGCAGGTATGGCTGCTGAAGCTGCCGGAAGAGATGCTGCAACAGCAGGTATGAAAACAGTCGATGTCTTTGTTAAAGGATTAGGCTCAGGTCGTGAGACTGCTATCAGATCATTACAAACAGTTGGATTAGAAGTAAAATCAATAACAGATGTAACACCAATTCCACACAATGGTTGTCGTCCACCAAAGAGAAGACGTGGATAATTTAGGAAAGGATGCGATCACAAATGTTAAAATTTGAAAAACCAGATTTTAAAGTAAAAGAATATATTAAAGACTCACACTATGGAAAGTTTGAATTAGAACCATTAGAGAGAGGTTTCGGTACAACTTTAGGTAATGCTCTTCGAAGAGTTATGTTATCATCTCTTCCAGGAGACGCTATTACTTCAGTCAAAATTGACGGAGTAGCTCATGAATTTCAAAAGATTGATGGCGTAAGAGAAGATGTAACCGCTATCGTATTAAACTTAAAGAAGGTAATTGTTAAAAATCATGCTCCTTCTGAAGAAAAAGTTATTCGTTTAAGCAAAGATACCGCTGGTGTTGTAACTGCCGGTGATATTGAAAAAGATGCCGATATCGAAATTTTAAACCCAGAGCAAGAGATCGCTACACTAGAAGAGGGTGGAAAATTAAATATGGAAATGACTATCGGTTCCGGAAGAGGCTATGTAGTCGCTGATGAAAATAAGAAATTATTTGCTCAAGACAAAACAAAAGTCAATACTATTGCTATCGATAGTTTATATTCACCAATTGAAAGAATTAATTATGAAGTAGAATCAGCTCGTGTTGGACAAAATAATAACTTTGATAAATTAATCTTAGAAGTATGGACAAACGGTTCAATTACTCCTGAAGAGGCTGTCGCTTTAGCTTCAAGAATTTTAATTGAACACTTCGAAATACTTACAGATTTAAATTCTATTGCCGATGAGACTGGTCTAATGATTTCTAAATCAGAAGATCCTAATGTTAAAATATTAGAAACTTCAATTGATGATTTAGACTTCTCAGTAAGAGCATATAACTGTTTAAAGAGAGCCAATATCTTAACTCTTAAAGATTTAGTCGATAAATCAGAAAATGAAATGCGTAAAATTAGAAATTTAGGTAAGAAATCATTTGATGAAGTTATTAATAAGATTAAAGATATGGGACTTACATTTAAAGATGAAAATTAATATAAGGAGGTATGTATGGCTTACAGAAAATTAGGAAGAGAAACAAGACACAGAAGAAGTATGCTTGCTACTCTAACAAAACAACTTATTGAAAATGAAAGAATCGTTACTACAGAAACGAGAGCTAAAGAAGTTCGTAAAAGTTTCGATAAAATGGTAACTTATGGCAAAAAAGGTACTTTAGTATCAAGACGTCTTGCCCTTGCTTTTTTACATAATGATACTAAAGCTGTCGACAAAGTATTTAATGAACTAGCACCAAGATATAAAGATCGCAATGGTGGTTATACTAGAATTATTAAAAAATCTGAAAGAAAAGGCGACAGTGCCCTCGAGGTTATTTTAGAATTAGTATAAATATGAAATAAATAGGATTATTACGCCTATTTATTTTTTATTTATGACAAATAGATTAAAATAATAATATATGAAAAATAAGGAGTGATTAAATGGCCCACTATTACTTAACCATTAAAAAAAGAAATAATTTTAAATTGCTTGATATTACCAATATGGAAGGATTTACAAGACTTTCCCGCTTTAAAGCATCTATTTATAGTCTTCAGGAGTTAGATAATTTTACATCGCAGTTTTCTTCTGAAGCCGAATTAAAAAGAGCCCTATTAGATGCTAAACTAATTGATGTTAAAGATCTTACCGATCCAATTGCTATTGCAACTTATTGGCATGGAAAAGTATCTTTAATTGAACACTATGAACCAGTCTATAAATCAAGTAAGAGTTACATTGATCTTGGTAATCTTCATTTAAAAATTAACGAATTAAAAAATAATCGTGCCTTTTTAGAAGCATTAGTTTCTAAGTATACTTATACATACGGCAATGAATATATTTTTCAAATAAGAGAACTTCTTAAGCACTATAATCCTGAATTAAATCTTGATGATGCAGTAAATAATTTTTATATATATCAAGTTTATCAAATTAATAAAGAAGGAAAAACCGTTATTAGATATAAGAATCTTCGTGATTTAGGATTATTTACCTATGCCTATGTGTCAACCAAAGGATTTACTGTTCCAAATACTGAGACTAAAGAAAACTTAAGACAAGAACTTATAAGTTTAAAAGATGAATTTACTAGTTCTAAGGGGGAAAGTCATAAAGTTCGCGTCAAAAAACCAGATAAAAATTATATTTTAGATGGTCAAATAAGTTTTTTTGATAATGATTAGAAGAAAGCCCATTTATGGATTTTCTTTTCTTTGTTATATAGACTTTTACTAAAAAATTTGATACAATTTAAATGGTGATAATATGATTGATAACATCAAAAAACGTATTGATGAATTAATAAAAATATTAAAAAAAGCTAATGAAGAATATTATCTTGACGATAATCCAAGTCTATCGGATCAAGAGTACGATAGATATATGCAAGAATTAATTTCACTTGAAGACAGATATCCTAATTTACAGAGAGAAGATAGTCCTACCATTAATGTTGGAACAAAAGTTCAAAATAAATTTAATAAAGTAACTCACAAAATTCCTATGCTAAGTTTAGGAAATGTCTTTAATGAAGACGAAATTCGTCTCTTCGATGAAAGAATTAGAAAAGAAGTTAATCCCGAATACGTCTGTGAATTAAAAATTGATGGACTTGCAATTTCCTTAACATATGAAAAAGGTGTTCTCGTTCGCGGTGCAACTCGTGGTGATGGAACGACTGGTGAAGACATAACCAAAAATATTCAGACAATTAAATCAATTCCATTAGTATTAAATAAAGAAATAGATATTGAAGTTCGTGGAGAAGTATATTTAAGTAAAGCATCTCTTGAAAAAATAAATGCGGAAAGAGAACAAAATGGTGAGCCTTTATTCCAAAATTGTCGTAATGCAGCTGCTGGTTCCGTTCGCAATTTAGATCCTAATATTACAAAGAAAAGAGATTTAGATTGTCTTATCTATCATTTGCCTAATCCTTTAGATTATGGTATTAAAACACATAAAGAAGCACTAGATTTTATGAAAGAGTTAGGTTTCACAACTAACTATCAAGTAAATAAACTTGTCAAAAATGTCGATGAAGTAATGGAATATATAAACGAATGGACTGTTAAAAGACCAACGCTTCCATATGATATCGATGGTATAGTTATTAAGGTAAACGATATCAATATGCAAAATACTTTAGGATATACCGCTAAAGTTCCAAAATGGGCAACTGCCTATAAGTTCCCTGCCGAAGAAGTTGTAACAAGATTAATCGATATTATTTTTACTGTTGGAAGAACGGGTAAAATTACTCCTAATGCTATTCTTGAACCTGTCCGTGTTGCGGGCTCAACAATCAAAAAAGCAACCCTTCACAACGAAGATAATGTTGTCTTTAAAGATATTCGTATTGGAGATTACGTTGTCATAAGAAAGGCTGGAGACGTTATTCCTGAAGTAGTAAGATCATTACCTGAAAGACGTGATGGCACTGAAAAACCATTTGTCATGATTGCTAATTGCCCAATTTGTCATGAACGTATTGTCCGCAAAGAAATTGAAGCCGATTATTATTGCCCTAATGATTTATGTCCAGCACGTAAAATCGAAAATATTATTCATTATTCAAGTCGGGATGCTATGAATATCGATGGAATGGGTGAATCAGTTGTCGAAGATTTATATAACGAAGGCTTTGTAACTAAAATTACAGATATATATAATATTAATAATTACCAAGATGAATTAATAAATCTTGAAGGATATGGACAAAAGAAAATTGAAAATCTCAAAAAGGCTATTGAAAATAGTAAACAAAATTCTTTAGAAAAACTATTATTTGGGTTAGGTATTCGAAATGTTGGTGCTAAAACAGCCAAAATTCTTGCTCAGCAATATAAAAATATTGATAACTTAATGAAAGCAACTCTCGAAGATTTAACTTCGATTAGAGATATTGGAGAAATTATTGCTAAAAGTATTAAAGATTACTTTGCTAACGAAGATAATTTAAATACCATTAATAAATTAAAAGAGTTAGGTATAAATATGGAATATATTGGTACAACTACCGAAGAAAGAGAAGAATTTATTGGTAAAACCTTTGTTCTAACAGGAACTTTAGTTAATATAACGAGAGATGAAGCAAGCCAAATTATTGAAAGTTTAGGAGGTAAAGTCTCTTCGTCGGTAAGTTCTAAAACATCTTGTGTTATTGTGGGCGATAATCCCGGTAGCAAATACGATAAAGCTATAGAATTAAATATTCCTATTTGGCAAGAAGAAGAGTTTATGGATAAAATCAAATAAAAATACTTACATATAAAAAGTAAGTATTTCAGACTGTTGACAAACTACATTTTTAGTAAAAACCAAAATTTGAAAATTCTAAAAGTGGAAGAGAAAATTAAAAATTGAGTGTTATTTGATATTAAAAATTCAAATTCACTCTTTTTTTAGTACTAAAGTGGGAGATTAAAAAAGCCGATTGACAAAGCCGGTTTGAAAAACCGACTTTGTCAACGGCCTGAAATACTTACATATAAAAAGTAAGTATTTTTTCATATTTAGAAAAGATATCACTTTTAAATAAATTGCATATAATTAATTAGGTGATAGCAGTGACAAATGTTGATAATTTTAAATCTTTTGTAAGAAAAAATCCGCGTCTTTTAACTCACGTTCGAAATGGTACCATGTCATGGCAAAAATTTTATGAAATGTATGATCTATATGGTGAAGATGAAAATATTTGGAACGAATATCTAAAAAGCTCTACGGAAGAAAAGTCTTCCAAAGAAGAGACGAGAAGTGCTGGAAAAACCTTATCGAGTATTATCGAAATGGCCAAAAATATTGATACCGATAAACTTCAAGATGGTATAACGTCTATTCAGAAAGCTATTGGTCTCTTTGGTGATATGCTAACGAAAGATAGTCAAAGTGAAACAAGTACTTATACACCAAGACAAATATACCGAAGGTTTGATGATTAATGCGTGTCGATCTTCAACTTAAAATAAATGCCGATCCTAGATTAAAAACTTTTATTAGAGAATATCCTTATTGGTATCAGAGATTAAATCGTAATCCAACACTATTTAAAGCATTTATATCTGATATGAAAGATAAGTATAAAATAAAAACAAGTGATAAAATTAATCGAACACTAAATAATATCAGTATGTTAGAAGCCTTTCTCGATGTCTTAAAATAAAATACCGAGTATTCTCGGTATTAATTTTTAAAGCGCAAATTTTCGTTGGAGACATTAAACATCATTCCTACTAAAATCATATATGAGAGGAGGGAAGAACCCCCATAGGAAATAAAAGGAAGAGTAATACCCATAATTGGAAGTAATCCAATTGTCATACTAATATTATGAATTTGCTGAAATAAAAGGACCGCAACAATACCACCAATAACTAATTTATCGCACATATCATGTGATTTATTAGCTAGAGAAACAATTGAAATATCAAAATAAGTAATTAGTCCAATCAGTAAGATTGCACCTACAAAACCAAAATTAGAAGCAAAGACAGCGAAGATAAAATCCGTTTGCATTTCTGGAAAATATATGGGAATATGATTAAAGCCATGTCCTAGTAATCCACCTGATCCTATCGCAGTAATTCCATTTGTAAGTTGCATACCGCTAGCATTAGACCAATTGAGAATTCTATCCATTCGGTAGAAAAAACTAGTTCCAAATAGATTAATAAATAAATCTTGATTAAAAAAGTAAATCGATAAGAAAATAGAAGCAAAGATAGCAATTGTCGATAAGGCAATAATAAACCATCTGGCTCTAAATCCACCAATAAATAACATGACGATTGTAATTATAAAATAAATAAGAACAGCTCCCGTATCAGGCTCGATAAAAGTAAGAATAGAAGGGATACCAACAATTACTAATACTTTGAGTAAAAACTTAAATTCATCGATAATTTCATCCGTTTTTTTCTTCTCATGGTAATCGCTTATCATTCTTGCTAGAGTAATAATTAGAAAGACTTTCATAAATTCAGATGGCTGAAAACTACCAATATATGGAATAACAAACCAGCACCGTGCATTATTAATGTCTTTGCCAAAAAAGAGAACTAAAACAAGAAGTAAAATACCAATTAAATATAAGATATAAGCACTGTTATATAAAAATTTATTTCCGACTGTCATCATTAGATAAGCAATTACAAATCCTAGAGCATACCAAAGTATTTGCTTTAAATATAGATTTTGTAAATCATCAGTAAGTAAATTTCGTGTCGAAAAAATAGAAATAATACTGATAATAGCAAATAATATGATCGGAATTAAAATACTTTTTTCCACTTTAAATTTTGATTCTTTCATTATTAATCAACCCTCATACACTTATGATACCACAAAAAAACAAAATAATAAATATATCATAAAAGTTTTTCATATATTGTAATAGAGGTGACTATATGAAAGAATTACCAAAAATGTACCATAACGAGTTTAATAAGGAAATAGCCAATAACGAAAAAGTCTTTTCGACAATGTATGATCGAAAGATTGATAAAAAGATAAAACTACCAAATAATAAAAATAATTATACAATAGAGCAAAAGATATATAATATTTTTAATTCTCCGAATTACATTTATAAAGTAGATGTTACCATTGTAACAGACTCTGGTTCATCAAATAAAAGAATTGTCGGCAAAACCAAAACCCATTTAATTACCATGGATAATGAATATATCCCAATAAATACTATTCGTGATATTTATCTTACTAGATAAATAATTGTCGAATCTATAGAGAATATTGTTACTAAATATTCTTTTCTTTTTATATTAAATATGATATTATATATTTGAATTTAAGGTGATGCTATGAATCGTATCTTTTTAAGTATTGGAAATATTAATATCTATTGGTATTCCGTATTAATTATTATATCTATTATTATTGGAATAATTTTTTCATCTCGTGATGCCGAAAAGAATGGTTTAACTAAAAATTTTACTAATGATTTAATTTTTTATTTAATACCAATTGCTATTATTGGTGCTAGATTATATTATGTTATCTTTAATTATTCACTATTCAAAAATGATTTTGCTAGTATTTTTAAAGTATGGGAGGGTGGACTAGCCATTTATGGAGCGGTTATTGCTTCCATTATCTTTATTATTTACTATTGCCATGAAAAGAAAAAAAGTATATCACTAACGATTGATACATTTATACCATATCTTATTTTAGGACAAGCCATTGGTCGTTGGGGCAATTTCATTAATCAGGAAGCTCATGGTGCTCTTACGACTTTAGAGTACCTTCAAAGGCTTCATTTACCTAAGTTTATTATTGATGGTATGTAT
>CANRJI010000034.1 GCA_947630885.1 uncultured Bacilli bacterium | reverse complement strand
TTATATTTTTGCATAATAAAAGATACTTTTATCAAGTACCTTAAACTCTTGTATTTACTTACCAAAATAGCCATTTCATCTATTTTTGGGTTTAACCGATACCTCCATGTCCCGGATCAATAACCACTTTCTTTGTAGCTCGTTCATTCATTACATTCACCTCTGCTATATGGTATGAAAATTAGTTTTTTTTGTGATATAAGATTTTTGGTGGTATATTGTCTACTTCAAATCCTATTAAATTAAAAGCTACTGATGTCGATGAAAAATTAGATTTTGTTATAAGTAAAGAATTAATTCATATTTTACTAATTATTGTTAAGAATAATACTAGGAGGAAAATTATGAAAGAAAAATGTGAATTAGTATTACATATTTATCAAGATGCAGAGATGGCCTCGTATACTTTAACTAAATTACTTAGAGATTTAAAGGATCGAGATAACAAAATAAAAAAGACTCTCGAAGATATCTTAAAAGAATATGAAGAATGGAAAAGTAAAAGCAAAGCCTTTCTAAAGGAAAACAATGCGGAAATAGATGAAACATCAATGTTTGAGAAAATGATGGCAAAGATGGGTATCGATAAAGAAGTTAAAAAAGATAATAGTGATGCTTCTTTAGCGGATCTTCTTATTAAAGGAGTATCAATGGGTAGCATCGATATGGAAAAGAAGATTAATGAATATAAAGATGATGTCGATGAAAAAGAATTAAGTTTAGCAAAAAAATTCTTAAAATTTCAAGAAAAAACTATAGATCTTTTAAAAGAATATCTATAGTCTTTTTTAATTATATTTTATTTCTTTGATGTGGGGAACCGCTGCAACTAAGCCCATTTTAGGAACAATATGAATTTCGCAAGTTGTTTGAGATGCGCTTATTTCTATTTTTTCAATGAGATCTTTACCAGTAGATACTATTTTTACTTCATGAATGCCGAATGGCACAGAGCAAGATACTGTACTATCATTTGGTAGTTTCCCTAGAAACGTATTATCAACATATGCCTCAAACGGGATCGCAAAACCTAATACTTTCTTTTCTCTTATAACGGTTATTTTACCAACGTTATTACTATCTGACATTGCAGTAGCATTACCACATTTAGGGCAAAATTTAGCATTTAAATCAATTTGAGATCCGCAATTTTGACAAATCATCTTCTACCACTTCCTTTAATATGATACTATCACAAAATTGCATTCTTCGCAATCATTTTAGAAAATTATTTTTTGATTGTCGTATATACTTTTTTTTAATTATGTTGTATAATTAAAATAGGTGAAGAATATGTTGGGGAAGATAATTGCAATTAACGATAGTATTATATCTGTTAAACTAGATATTAACGTTTATGATTATGATGGATTAATTGGGAAAAACGTTGTTTTTAATGACTCTTCCTTTTTAACTCTCGGCGAAGTAATGGCTATTGGAAATGGCATTATGCAAGTAGCCCTAGTGGGGGAAATAAAAGATAATAAATTTTTATTTGGTGATATTACAAAGCCATCTTTTAAAGCGCAATGCAATTTGATAGATACTAATACATTGAATATCATTTTAAATAACGATTCTCCAAACAATATTAAACTAGGGAAGTCTTATATTTATCCTGCTTATGATATCAAGCTTGATGTTGGAAATTTCTTTTCTAATCATTTTGCTATACTAGGAAACTCTGGATCAGGTAAAAGTTACTCTGTAGCTAAAATTTTACAGGGAGTGTTTTATCAATGTCGTACGCTTCCATTTTATTCAAATATATTTTTGTTTGATGCTTATGGTGAATATCAACGAGCTTTTTCAAGAATTCATGAAGTAAATGAAAATATTAATTATAAAGTTTATACGACTGATTTAACTAGTACAGAGTTTGAAATTATTAGTTTTCCTTTTTGGCTTTTATCAGTTGATGATTTATGTCTTCTCATGGGTGTTACGACAAAAGAGCAGATTCCAATTCTTGAAAAGGCTCTAAAGCTTGTCTCTTTCTTTTCAAGAAAAGAAGAAGAAGTAATTTCACAGAAAAATGATATTATTGCTAGATGTCTTCTCGATGTTTTGTTTTCTGGTAAGCCTCCTAGTCTAATTAGAAATAAATTTGTATCGATTTTAACTAAGTTTCATACTAATAATCTAAATTTGGAAATAAAACTAGAAAAGGGTGGTTGGACAAGGACAATTAGGCAGTGCTTATTTGTCGAACAAAGTGGAGAATTTTCTGACGTTGAACTTGTCATTGAATATCTGGAAAGTCTATGTATCGAAAATTTTGAATTATCACTTCCAAATGGGGAATTTATGTATACGATGAAAGATTTTTCAGTGGCCCTAGATTTTGCGATTATTTCTGAAGGGGCTTTGAATAGTGATACGGCTTTTGAACTTTCAAATGCTCTCAAAGTTAGATTTAATGCACTCATAAACAGTGACTATGCGAGATACTTTGACTATAATGGATATGTTGATAGGCAAGGTTATATTAGTTTATTGTTAACTTGCCCAAATGGTAGAAAAGCGCAGATCGTTAATTTTAATATTAATTATGTCGATGATCGCTTTGCTAAAAATATTGTTAAAATATACTCAAAGCTTCTTTTTGACTACATAGTTTCTCTCAATCAAAGGGCGTCAATGCCATTTCATATTATTTTAGAGGAAGCCCACCGATATGTACAAAATGATGACGATATTAAAATTATTGGATATAATATTTTTGAAAGAATTGCTAAAGAAGGAAGAAAGTATGGACTTCTTCTTGGAATTGTTTCGCAAAGACCTTCGGAATTATCAGAGACAACCATATCACAGTGTAGTAACTTTTTGGTTTTTAAGATGTTTCATCCAAAAGATTTACAATTTATTAAAGATATTATTTCTAGTGCAGATATAACGGTTACTAGTAAAATTAGGACTCTGCATCCTGGAACTTGTATTATGTTTGGAACAGCGGTAAAACTTCCAACAATTGTAATACTTGATAAACCAGACCCTGAACCATTAAGTCAAAATTGTGATATTAATAAAACATGGTATATTCAAGGAAATAGGTAATAATTTAGTAAAATTTGTGATAATTATTAAATTTTTTCTTCTCAAAAAGAAGTATAATGAAAAGATAGAATTTCTCTAATTACTTTTTAATCTTGAAATTTTTATTGCAGTTAGTATAAGAGACATGATATAATGTCAATGTACTGTAAGTGCAATAAGGAGGTAAATATGCGAAATGTAGGAACGGTTGTCAGAGGAATTAGAACACCAATAATAAAGGAAGGCGATGATCTTGCCAATATTGTTGTCGATTCTCTTATGAGAGCTAAGGAAAGTGAGAAATTTGAATTTAGAGATAAAGATATAGTTGCGATTACAGAGGCTGTCGTAGGAATAAGTGAAGGTAATTACGCAACAGTTGATGATATTGCAGATGATTTGAGAGAAAAATTTCCACTTAAAAATATTGGGATTGTATTTCCAATTCTTAGTAGAAATAGATTTTCAATGATTTTAAAGGGAATAGCTAGAGCAATGGATAAAATAACTATTCTTCTCAGTTTTCCATCAGATGAAGTCGGTAATGGTATTTTAGATGAGGATAATTTAAGAAATAGTAAGTATGATTTATCTAGTGTTATAAGTGAAAAAGAATATACTAAAGTATTTGGAAGTTTTATTCATCCTTTTACGGGAATAAATATGGTAGACTTTTACCGTGAATTAGTATTGAAAGAAAATTGTCAAGTTGAATTTGTTTTTGCTAATGACCCAAGAATTATATTAGACTATACAAATGATGTACTAAACTGTGATATTCATACAAGATTTAAAACGAAAGAAATGTTAGTAGAAGCAGGATGTAAAAATATATATAGTCTAGATGAAATTATGAGTAATTCAGTAAATGGAAGCGGTTTTAATCCAAAGTATGGACTTTTAGGATCTAATAAATCAACGGAAGAAAGGTTAAAGCTTTTCCCAAAAAATGGTGATAAATTAGTTTTAGATATTCAAAAGCAATTAAAAGAAAAAACAGGAAAAAATATTGAAGTTATGGTATATGGTGATGGAGCATTTAAAGACCCTGTCGGCCATATATGGGAACTTGCTGATCCAGTTGTATCTCCTTTTTATACCAGTGGTTTAGAAGGAACTCCAAACGAATTAAAGTTAAAATATATATCTGATAATAAATTTGCTGAATTAAGAGGTGAAGAACTTAAGGAAGCAATTAAGGAAGAAATAAAGAAAAAAGATAAAAACTTAAAAGGAAATATGTTATCACAAGGTACGACACCAAGAAGACTTACGGACTTAATTGGTTCACTATGTGACTTGACAAGTGGTAGTGGTGATAAAGGAACACCAGTGGTATTTATTCAAGGATACTTTGATAATTTGGCTGATGAATAGAGTATAATACATAAGTAATATAAAAATCAAAGCTAGAAAGTAATTTACTTTTCATAACTTTGATTTTTTTCGTGTTTATTTATTGAGAATATCTTTGAGAAAGACTCCAGTATATGATTCTTTTACTTTAGCAATATCTTCTGGTGTTCCGGTCGCTACAACTGTTCCTCCACCATCGCCACCTTCAGGTCCTAAGTCAATGATATAGTCAGCTATTTTGATAACATCTAAATTGTGCTCAATAATGATGACGGTATCGCCATTATCAACAATACGTTCTAATATTACCAAAAGTTTTTTGATATCATCTTGATGAAGACCAGTTGTTGGTTCATCGAGAATGAAAACGGTCTTTCCTGTCGGTTTCTTTTGGAGTTCTTTGGCTAATTTGACACGAGCTGCTTCTCCTCCAGATAATGTTGGTGCGGGCTGTCCTAGCTTAACATATCCCAAACCGACATCATGTAATACTTGAAGTTTATTTAAAACTTTCGTATGGTTGGCAAAAAACTCCATAGCTTCGTCTACTCGCATATTTAAAACATCGTAAATACTTTTGTCTTTGAATTTTATTTCGAGAGTTTCACGGTTATATCTCGTTCCATTACAAACTTCACATGGAACATATACATCTGGTAAAAAGTGCATTTCAATTTTCTTTACGCCATCGCCCCAACAAGCTTCACATCTACCACCTTTAACATTGAAACTGAAGCGCCCACGATCGTAACCACGTATCTTAGCCTCTTTGGTTTCGGCAAAGATATCTCTTATATCATCAAATACACCAGTATAAGTTGCCGGATTACTTCGCGGTGTTCGTCCAATTGGAGCTTGAGTTATTTGAACAACTTTATCAACATTTTCCATGCCTTTTATTTCTTTATGAGTTCCTGGTTTTAATTTAGATCCATAGACATTAACAGCAAGGGCTTTATATAAAATTTCATTAATTAAAGTTGATTTACCACTTCCTGAGACACCAGTTACTAAGGTCATCGTTCCAAGAGGTATTTTAACATTGATATTTTTTAGATTGTTCTCTTTAGCTCCTTTTATTTCAAGAAATTTTTTATTTCCTTTACGGCGTTTTGTCGGAATATCTATTTTTTCTATTCCTTTTAAATATTTTCCAGTTAAACTATTTTCATTATTCATTACTTCTTCAGGAGTTCCTTTTGCTACGATATATCCTCCACTTTCACCTGCTCCTGGGCCGATATCAATTAAGTAATCAGCCGCAAGCATGGTATCAGTATCATGTTCAACAACAATTAGGGAATTACCTAAATCACGCATTTCAAGTAAGGAATTTATTAACTTGGCATTATCTCTTTGATGAAGACCAATACTAGGTTCATCAAGGACATAGAGGACACCAGTCAAACGTGAACCGATTTGCGTTGCTAGTCTTATTCTTTGACTTTCTCCTCCAGAAAGAGTTCCTGCTTCCCTGGAAAGAGTTAAGTAACCTAAGCCAACATTGTTTAAAAAATTTAAACGCGATAATATTTCTTTGACGATGACAGAAGATATTTCTTGTTTTTCTTTGCTTAATTTAAGATTAGAAATAAATTTATTTAATTCTTCGATAGAAAGACAAGTTACCTCATAGATATTTTTATTATTAATAAGGACATGTAAGACAGAGTCTTTTAATCTAGAGCCATGACAAGTTGGACACTCTAACTCAGTCATGTAGCCTTCAATCCATTCACGTATCCAAGTACTTTTTGTTTCGATGTATCTTCTTTCTAAATTGGTAATAATTCCTTCGTAATAGTTGGTTGCCTTACGACTATTACCATTTTTAGATTCATAATTGAAAGTTATAGGATCTTTAGAGCCATATAAAATAATATCTAATTCTTCTTTAGTTAAATCTTTAACTTTCTTTGATAAGTCAATGTGATAATAATTAGCAACAGCATTTAATTCGGTATAAGTTATACTAGTTTCTTCATCGAGATTTATAACTTTTATGGCGCCATCAAGGATCGATTTGTTGCGGTCAGGAATAACTAAATCGACATCTATTTTGTATTTTACACCAAGTCCTTTACAATCTTCACAAGAACCGTATGGTGCATTAAAGGAAAAGATTCGTGGCTCTAATTCTTCAAGGGAATAATCACAGTGTGGACACGCATAATTTTCGGACATAAGTATTTCTTCACCATTAACAACATCGATGATGACTTTACCATGACTTAAATTGGTGGCTGTTTCAATAGATGAATATAATCTACTTCGAATATTTTCTTTGATTACTAACCTATCAATTACAACAGATACATTGTGTTTTTTATTTTTATCTAATTCGAGTTCTTCGGCTAAATCTTTTAATTCACCATCAACTTTAACTCTAATATATCCTTCTTTACGTAAGCGCTCAAATAAATCTTTTTGGGTTCCTTTTTCACCCTTAACAATAGGTGACATAACCATAATCTTTGTATTTTCTTCTAGTTCTAGGACGCGATTTGTCATTTCTTCAATTGATTGAGAAGAAATGGGTATATGATGTTTGGGGCAGTATGGTACACCAATTCTAGCAAACAAAAGTCTTAAATAATCGTATATTTCGGTTACTGTTCCAACTGTACTACGAGGATTTTTATTAGTGGTCTTTTGATCGATAGAAATACTTGGCGATAAGCCTTCAATTGTATCGACATCTGGTTTACTAGAATTATCGAGAAATTGTCTCGCATAAGCTGACAAACTTTCAACGTATCTTCTCTGGCCTTCAGCATATATGGTGTCAAAAGCGAGAGATGATTTACCACTTCCCGAGACACCTGTCATAACAACTAATTTATTTTTAGGAATTTCAATATCAATATTTTTTAAATTGTTTTCTCGTGCTCCTTTTATTATTATTTTATCCATAATAATCACCTTTACTTCTTTTAATTACTACTAATATTATTTATTATGTCCATAAAATTAATTTTTTAAACGACATCAATATGATTATATAGCAATAATTTTGAGAAGTCAATATTTTTTCTAATACATTTGTTCGGTATGGTGTGATTAAAAAATGCCATTTCGGCATTTTTAATATTTTATTTCTCCAGGTGAAACAGTTCTAGCACTTGGATAATTTGAATTGTTATTCTCTAGCACTCTAGTTTTAACTGATTCTGAGTTTTCCATACTGTCTGTTTCAGAGGTAGTAGCAGAATTATCTAAGTGACTATATAAATCATCTTGAACAGCATTAATATGCTCAGTATCATAGATACCGCTAGCATTAACTTCAGCAAGATCTTGAGTACTATTTCTTTGTCCAAAATCTTCGGGAACAGTTTCTGTCTTGGTTAATTCAGTATTTGCTATGTCCCTTTTCTCTTCAGCCTCTTCACTACTTTTTGGTGGTTTAGCCTCGGGTGCTGAATCTTTTCTAACAGTTTCCATCGGAATTTTTTCAACACTTCTTCCGAAAACTAAATTTTCTTCTTTTTCCTCTGAATCAACGTCTTCTATCTTATTAGGTGCAAAATTTTCTTCCGCTGGTATATCTATATCTTCAACAATTTGACTTTTTGCAAGTTCAGGGGGAGTAAGCTCAGCAATTAATTTAATTAAGCCAAATAAACCATGTTCTTGAATATATTTTTGCAATAAATATTTAAAGTCAATATACACACTATCTCCTCCTTTTATATTTAAAGTATAAATTATAAATTATTAAAAGTAAATATTTTTATTTAAAATTCTCCTAGTTTGACAATATATTTGATAGTTTATACTGAACTCTACTAATTATATTATAAACCGTTTTCAAATTACTATCAGTTATTTCAGCTATTTCTTTAGCAGTATAATTTTGTTCACGCAAATTAAATATTAGTTCTTCTTTCCAGGTTAAGCCTTGAGATATTTTTTCTTTTAATTCAAAATAATCAGCTTTTTCTAATAAGAACTTTTCAGGATCATAGCGATCTGATGATTCTTCGATAAATGATACACTTGGCAATTCATCAAATGATATAGCCTCATTCAATAATTTGTTTTTGTTACTACTAAAACTTTTCTGATAATTTATTAAACGATTTTCGAGGCAGGTATTTAGATAGGATAGAAAAGATCCTTTATCACGGTAAGTAGCAATGGCATCATGCAATGCTAATCTTGCTTCATTTAAACAATCATCAAAGTTCATAGTTGAACTATTATATTTTAATACTTTCTTTTGAATGAAGCCATAATATTTTTGATAAAGGAGTGATTCTATTTCTTCTTCGTTTTCACTGGCTAAATAAAGTAATTCATAATCATTATCCATTTAAACACCTCGTGAACGTAATATTTCTGATAGAAAAATGCCACAGGCAACAGAAGCATTTAAACTGTTTACAGTGCCTAACATGGGAATACTAGCTAAATAATCGCAATGGTCTTTTACTATTTTACTTATTCCTTTTCCTTCATTTCCAATAATAATAGCAATCCTTGTCTTATAGTCAATGGTCGTATAATTTTGACCACTCATGTCTGTGCCAACAATCCAAAAACCGTCATTTTGAAGTTTTTTTATAGCAACGTTTAGATTAGCAATATTAATGATTTTAACTTTATCAATTGTTCCAACTGAAGTTTTGACAACGGTGCTAGTTATTTGAACAGATCGATTGTTTGGCAATATGATGGCATCGACGCCGAAAGCTTCGCAAGAGCGAACAATAGCTCCTAGATTATGTGGGTCTTCTAAATGATCAAGAATAACAACAAGAGGATATTCCTTTTGTATTTTTGGGATAACTTCATCATAACTATATGTTTTAATATCTTCTACTTCTAAAATTATGCCTTGATGTAATCCGTTTACTATTTTATCTAATTCGCGATTATCTAGTACTTTAACGTCAATATTACGTTTTTTTATTAGTGAGATGATTTTGTCATCATTAAATTTATTACTTAAATATATTTTTGTGATAGTATCACCACTATTTAACTTTTCAGAAGCAACATTTTTTCCATATATCTTCATTATTTCACCTCTACTTTGCTTAGTATTTCTTTTAATCGATTACGATTATTTATATATAATTCACCTAATAAGGCTTCAAAACCTGTCGATAATTTGTAAGTTATAATATCGGTATTTTTGGGATGATTTTCTTTTTTGTTATTTCTGCC
>CANRJI010000033.1 GCA_947630885.1 uncultured Bacilli bacterium | reverse complement strand
TTAGAAGATGCTTACTTTAGTATGACGCTTCCTTATGATGAAGGTTTTAAAATTTATGTTGATAATAAATTAATGGATTATGATTTAACTAATACCGCCTTTATTGGTTTTCCAATTACAAAAGGAAATCATCAAATAAAAATAGTTTATACGGCCCCTTTAAAAAATATTTCGTTAGTTTTATCTGGTTTAAGTTTAATTGGTTTTATCATTATTACTGTCATTAAGTGCAAAGATAAATATAAGCATCCTGGCCTTCTATTTTCCCTATATTGTATTTGGTATGGAATAGGGCGTTTTATTATCGAAGGCATGCGAACTGATAGCCTCTATTTAGGAACTTTTAGAATTAGTCAAATTGTTTCGATTATTCTTATTATGGGTGGAATTATCAGTTTAATGTATCAATACTTAATACCCCGTATCCGGAAGAAAAAGACTTGCCCTAAATAACAAAAATCATATTTACAAATATTTAAAATAATGATAGAATTGAACTGGAAATAAGAGAGGAGTGTTATTATGGATATTATTGCTATTGTTATTATTATTATCGTGGCTATTATTTTAGTTTTAGCTTTTTATACAATTAGTGTATATAATAGTTTAGTCAATGCCCGCAACAAAGTAAAAGATCAGTTTGCTCAAATTGATGTTCAGTTAAAGAGGAGGATTGATTTAATTCCTAATCTTGTCGAAGTGGTTAAAGGTTATGCTAAACATGAAGAAAAGACTTTACTTGAAGTAGTTAATGCTCGTAATAAAATGGCTAATGCTGGAAATATTAACGATGAATTAGAAGCTTCTGATGAAGTTACGAAGGCCTTAAATAAACTTTTTGCTCTTACCGAATCATATCCTGATTTAAAGGCTAATCAGAACTTTTTATCTTTACAAAATGACATCAAAGAAACGGAAGATAAGATAGGTTATGCCAGATCATTCTATAACGATACTGTCTTAAACTATAATAATTTAAGACAGAAATTTCCTTCCAACATTATAGCTAATTTATTTAAGTTCCAAGAAGTTGATTTCTTTAAAGCAAATGATTCCGAGAAAAAAGTACCGGAAGTAAAATTTTAGGACTAAATAAGTCCTTTTTTATATTAAGGTGGTGTTTTTGATGAAAAAGAGATATTTAGTTTTAATAATATGCCTGTGTCTTCTTCCTCACCAAATTTTAGCAAATTCCATTCAAAAAATATCAATGGATATATATGTCGATAATAATGGTACGGCTCATGTTACTGAAGAGTGGATAACTAATTTAAAAGAAGGAACAGAAGGCTATAAACCATATTATAATTTAGGAGATAGTGACATTAGTAATTTTAAAGTTACTTTAAATGGCAAAGAATATACATATCAAGATTATTGGAATACTAATGATACATTTACATCTAAAAAATACCGAAATGGTATTAACTATATAAGTAATGGCATCGAATTATGCTTTGGTATCAGTGAATACGGACAAAATACTTATGTTTTATCATACGATATATCTAATTTTGTTATAAATACTAATGATAATTATCAAATTATCTATTGGACATTATTCCCATATGACTATAACCCATCGCCAGATCGAGTTTATATCAAAATATATAGTGATTTTTCTTATTCTGATACTTTAGATGTTTGGGGATATGGTAAAGGTGGCGTTCCAACATATGTCTATGATGGTTACATTGAAATGGATTCGGAAGGAAAAGTTTACCCTGATGAATATTTAACAATTCTTGTAAAATTTCCTAATAATGCCTTTAATACCATAATTAAATCAGATAAAACTTTCGATGAATATTTATATATGGCTAATGAAGGTGCAGTAAAATATAAAGAAGAAGAGCAAAAGAAAAGTGTCCTTGCTATTATATTTTCCCTTCTTCCATTTATTATCTTTTTTATCATCATTTTCTCGGTATTAATGGCTTCTAACGCGCCTAAATATGGAACATATCGTCTTAAATATGCTAAAGGAAAAAAGAAACTTCAAAATGTTAATTATTTTCGTGATATGCCTTATCGTAAAGAAAAGCTTATCAGAGCCTACTGGATTTCTTGTCAGTATAATTTAGTAAAAAGAAAAACGGATTATTTAGGAGCATTATTACTTAAATGGATAAAATTAGGAAATATTAGTATTAAAAATAATGATGATAAAGAAAAAAGTACAATTGTTTTAAATAACTGTAAAAATCTACCAGAAGAAGAAATAGAACTTTATAATATGATGTATACGGCCAGTAAAGATGGCATTCTTGAAAAGAATGAATTTACTAATTGGTGTCGAAAAAATTATACCCAAATATTAAATTGGTTTAATAAAGTTATCGATAACGAAACCGAAAAGATGCTTGATGAAGGCCTTTTAACTAAAGTAAAAGGTTTTCGAAAATGCTTAGTAAACGATAGTCTTACCACTGAAGCTTATAAAGTAGCGGGTCTTAAGAAATTTTTAAATGATTTTTCAAATATTAAAGACCGAAGTGCTATCGAAGTAAATTTATGGGAAGAATACTTAATGTATGCTTTAATATTTGGTATTGCTAAAAAGGTAATGAAAGAATTTAAAGACTTATATCCTGAAGTTATTACCGATGACGTCTATGATGATTTTAACCTTATTTATGCTATTTCTTATTCTGGTATGAGTAGTGCAACTAGTGCTAGAGATCACGCTAGTAATTATTCCTCTGGTGGAGGTGGCTTTTCATCATCAGGCGGGGGAGGAGGCTCCTTCGGTGGAGGAGGTGGTGGCGGTGGCTTCCGCTGATACATATCTTTTTAATAATAGAGAGTATCCCATTGATATTGTAAGAAAGAATAATAAAAATACATATCTTCGTGTCAAAAACAGTCGAATAGTTGTAACCACTAATTACTTTACTACAACAAGGCAAATAACTAAATTAATTAATAATAATCAAAGTTTTATTAATAAAATGCTAACCAAGGAAGAAACGAAAAAAGAAGACACAACATTTAAATTGTTTGGTAGATCATATGATGTTATCTATGGTTTCCCTCAAACAGAAATTACGGATAATAAAATATATACTAAAGATGAAAAGACATTTAATAAGTATTCCTCCCAATATATTACTGAAATATATACCAAAAGATTAAATTATTGGTATAACCTTTTTGAAGAAGATATACCGACACCTAATCTAAAAATTCGCAAAATGACGAGTAGGTGGGGTGTCTGTAATATTAAAAATAAAAACGTTACTTTAAATTTAGAACTTTCTAAGTATGATTTAACAGCACTAGATTATGTTATTGTTCATGAACTATCACACTTTATCCATCCTAACCATTCTAAAGAATTTTGGTGCTTAGTAGCCAAATATTATCCCAATTACAAAGAGGTTCGTAAAAGTTTAAAAACGAGTAACTAAATCATTGCAAATAAACATAAGTTGTGCTAAAATTAAGTTAGAGTAGGAGAGTGATAACATGTATAAATTAAATAAAAAAAGTTATCACTTTTTCTGTAATTAGTTCATAATAAATTAATAAATGATATAATTAAATTAGTATGTAAGTGCTAGATTTTCTGTTGGAGGAAAATTATGAAAAAAAAGGTATCTATTAGTATTTTAGTATTTGTGGGATTACTTTTAGTAGTAGGAAGCCTATACGGAACATTTGCCTATAATAGTATTATTACATCTAATAATGATTCATATACAGTAACATTAAGCGGAAATAGTGAAAAAGTAACAGTACCCGCTAGCGGTAGTAAAACAGTTGTCTATAAGGTAACTAATACTAATAAAGGTGTTGTTCAGTATGGACTAGCATATCAAGGCAGTAATATTAATGCTTATTATTATGAAGATACTGAAGATATGCCATCAGGCTTAATCGACTATGGACAAAATAAATTTATTAAGCTGTATATAGAAAACACTAGTCCTTCATCAAATACAGTAACTATAAAACCAATACTTGGTTACGAACATGGTGGTAATCTAATAGTACCGTCTGGGTATACTCTAGTAACAGAAAAATATACTCCAATATTTGGTCTTGCTAAGTATATAACTGATTTATATAATAATGCAGGTAAAGAAGTAGTCATAAATAATGGCATAAAATACAATTATGCTCCTTCAATTAATTTAATGAATGATAGGCTAGGAGGAACAACTAGTAATTATGATGATGGCAATATTAGATATTATGGAGCCGCTCCAAATAACTATATTTATTTTAATTGTGATAACTATAACGAACAAAGCACTGATACCTGTGAATTATGGCGAATAATTGGTGTCTTTGACGGGATGATTAAAATAATAAAAAGTGATGATATCGGCTATGTCATTTGGAATACTGCAAGTAGCAGTGATTGGTCTAGTGCCACTCTACAGAAACATTTAAATGAAGACTATTACAATGAGGTTCTAAATAACAGTACGCGAAATAAAATAGCATCAGTAACATGGAATCTGGGTGGCTGGGGCAATACTGAAATATATTCAAATCAATCATATGCCTACGAAAGGGGAAATAATAAATGCTCAGATTGTGGATATGATAGCACATGGAAAGGCAATATAGCTTTAATGTATCCATCTGATTATGGATATGCTGTAGATTTTAATAAATGCAGTGAAAATTTATATAAATATAATAGTAATTCCTGCAGTGAGAATGATTGGCTGTATCATTCATCAGTAAATGAATGGTTAATGACACCAGGAACGTTAGATGACCAAGATGTATGGATAATTAATTATGGTAGAATTTATACTGTATTTTATGATTACAATCTCGAAGAAACAGATTTTGTCGCCCGTCCCACTCTCTATTTAAATAGTGATGAAGATATTAAGGACGGTAACGGAACGATAGAAAAGCCTTATCAATTGAGCGTTGCAGAAGGATATGAGCCAGATATAAAAACAGTCAATTTAAATGTTAAATTAGATGGTAGTAGTATTTATAATAAGCCTGTAACGCTATCCTCTAATAATAGCTTTACTGGTAAAGTAGGTACTCCACCTTTAGGGGTTCCCAAATTAGACAGTGAAGCATCATTTTCACTTTCGGCTGGCAAAGAAGTATCGAATGCACAATGCAATAGTGGAGCAAGTATTGTTACCTATTCCATTACTAGCACTTCTGTCATCCCATCTGATGCACCAACGTCTTATAATTTTTTTGTTGACAACATAACAGCCGATACAGAATGCAATATAACTAGTATTGCTATTTCTCCCGTAAATTTGAAACTTTATGTAGATAATGCATTAAAAGTAAATGAAAATTTTACTCGTAAGTCATATAGTACTACCTTCCCGCTAGAAACTCCATATTATATAGAGGACAGTTCTTGTACTGCGGGAGCAAAAATTACAGTTAATTGTTTGCCAAAACTAGGAGCTGACAATCAACAGACATGTTCTGTAAATATAAGTAATATTACATCTGATACTATATGCTATGTATCAACTAGTGCCGCAAAGCTAACATCTGCAGATCAAGAGTCGGTGGCGAACTAGCAGCATAATTAGTTTAAATGATAATAAAAAGTGGTAAAACAAAGTCCACTTTTTATTATCTACAAAAAATCATCTTTATATTCCAATTGACTATCATACCCTAATTATGTTAAAATAAACGTATATAGAAGGTGATTTATGCGTAGCGGTTTTGTAAGCCTTATTGGAAGACCAAATGTCGGTAAAAGTACTTTATTAAATAGCATATTAGGAAAGAGAGTAGCCATTACTTCTGATAAACCCCAGACAACGAGAAATATGATCCAAGGAATATATAATGATGAAGATACTCAAATTGTCTTTGTCGATACTCCAGGAATTCATAAACCTCAAAATAAACTAGGTAAGGTCTTAAATAAAGAAGCATATTATACGATAAATGATGTCGATATCATTTTAATGGTCGTCGATATATCTGAAAAAATAGGGCGTGGCGACGAATTTGTCATAAATATTTTAAAAGAAGTTCAAAAGCCTGTCTTTTTAATAATAAATAAAATAGATAAATTACCTCGTGAAGAAATACTAAAAAAGATTGATGCCTATCAAAAAATGTATGATTTTGCCGAAATCATACCTGTATCCGCTCGTAAAAAAGATAATATTGATAGACTTCTTGAAGTTATAAAAAAGTATTTACCTGATAGTATTCGTTATTACGATCCAGAAACAGTAACTGATAGTTCGATGGAATTTATTATTTCCGAATACATTCGAGAAAAAGTCCTCGATTTGACGGAAGAAGAAATACCTCATGCTGTTACTTGTATTGTCGAAAATATTGAAGAAGATGATAAAAGATTAGACATTGGCGCTTCCATTATTGTCGATCGTGAGAACTTAAAAAAAATTATTATCGGTAAAAATGGAAACATGATTAAAGAAATAGGAACGAGAGCTCGCAAAGATATCGAAGAATACTTTCATAAAAAAGTGTATCTTGATTTATTAGTTAAAGTTGTTCCAAAATGGCGTGATAAAGAAAAATTTTTAAATATGATTGGCTATAAAGATTTTTTGAATAAATAATTATAAATAATCACACTATATAGATAGGTGATAAAATGAATAGAGAAGATTTATGGTTATTATTTAAAAAGACAGGTAAAATTGAATATTATTTAAAGTACAAAAATTACCCTAAAGAAAGTGATTAAGATGTATAAGAAGGTTGAAGGAGTCGTTGTTAGTGAATATCCTTATGAAGAATCTAGTAAAATAATTAAAGTTCTTACTAAGGATAATATTATAAGTATTATTGCCAAAGGGGCTAAGAAATTAAAAAGTCCCTTTTTCGCTGGTACTTCTGTTCTTTCTCATTGCTTATTTAACATTTCCTATAAAGAAAATGGACTATCCCGTCTTACGGATATCGACATTTTAAACGACTTCCGAAACATTCGTAAAGATATAAGTAAAATAAGCTATAGTACATATATAACTGAATTAGTAACCAAAGTATATAATCATGAAAAAAATAAGAATATTTATGAGCTATATTTACAAAGTTTAAATAAAATAAATGAAGGCTATGATCCCATGGTTATCACTGATATTTTAAGATTAAAATTATTAGAAAATCTGGGAATAAAGCCTGTTATCGATAATTGCATCGAATGTGGTAATAAAAATTATATCGTAACAATATCCAGTTATCACGGTGGACTTATATGCCAAAACTGTTATCGTGGTGAAAAAATAGTTTCCCCCAAAACAATAAAATTACTTCGCATGCTCTATTATGTCGATCTTGGCAAAATAACCAAATTAGATATATCAGATCTTGTAAAGTCGGAAATTAACGAGTTTATTAACGATTATTATGAACGTTATTCTGGAATATATTTAAAAAGTAATATTATAGTAGAAAAAAATAAAAATAGCTGATGCTATTTTTATCAGACTGTTGACAAACTACATTTTTAGTAAAAACCAAAATTTGAAGATTCTAAAAGTGGAAGAGAAAGTTAAAAATTGAGTGTTATTTGATATTAAAAATTCAAATTCACTCTTTTTTTAGTACTAAAGTGGGAGATTAAAAAAGCCGATTGACAAAGCCGGTTTGAAAAACCGACTTTGTCAACGGCCTGATAAAAATAGCTGATGCTATTTTTATTTTACTTTTTTGCTAGTAATTTAAATATTCGATAGAAATATTTATTGATAATCATATCGTAAGTACCAATCGATTCGTAAACTTTTCCTCCAAATCCCATTTTAAAAGAATAGTTTCCATTTTTTGAATGAATATTTTTAATATACCCAAAATTAAATATTTTGTATCCTTCAGTCAAATACTTTTTGATAATTTCCCATTTAATAAGATGAGAGGAATTAATTTTAGGGAATTCTTTTAGTCGGCCTTCATTCATAAAATATATTTCTCGATTGTTTTTAATGATTAATATTGCTCCAATAATTTTCCCCTCTGGATATTTAGCATATAAATTCGTAGCTCTAATAATTTCGTTATTATATTTAGTAATAAGTTTATCGGAGGCCATTTTTTTATTAATTAGTTTGACTGACTTTTTTGTATTAATATCTTGAAGAATAGCGTTTATGTTATCATTCTTTTCTTCTTCCTCTTTTAATAGGAAACGATAATTATTAATATATTTTTCTGGATCAATTTTTGCAAAGTAAATTTCCGCCTTATTACTTTCCGTATTAAAATTTTTAATTATGCTTTCGACCATACTATTTTTGGCTTTATCAACTAAATTCAAAAGAACTTCCGGATTATTATTCTCATCTTTATAGATAGTAATAGCCCTTTGTAGTGAAAGTTTAATGTTTCTTCTCGTATTAGCATCAAACATTTTATATGTTTCATTAGGAGTCTTTTCTGTTTCTAACACAACTTTTTGTTTTTTCTCCTTACTAATTTTTACGAAAGATAATTCATCGAGTAATTTAAGGACATTTGTATCATAATAAATTACTTTACCTTCGCGGTCATACATTTTATATGTTGCTAAGTTTTGCACCGTTAAATAAATAAAATTTTTTTCTTTCAAATAATCTTTCAAAGTCAAAACAAAATCCTTAAGTAGCGAATCGTTACTATAATCAACCAAAAAGCCACCTGGGACAAAGCCAAATCTATATTTTTTTCCTATTCTTTTTTCGAGGATAAGCGTCGCGGCCATCAAAGTATTGTTACTTTCGTCGATAAAACCTAAAAGTAGTCTTTGATATTCACTTCTAACGTTAGCATACTCGATAGTTTGAAGATAGTTTCGCGAACTATGAAGCTTTGAATAATTTTTAAATTGCGTCTCAGTTAGTTCAATGATTTTCATACATAACCTCCGAGGACATTATAACATAAAAACATAAAAAATAAAATAAGAACTACCATTTAAAGACTAAAAAAACAAAAAAATATCAAAGATTAATTGCTTATATTAATATTTTATGGTATACTTGATAACGATAAGGACGAGGATACTATGAAATTAACAAAAAAGGAGTTAAAGGTGTTAGATGCATATTTTCGTGCGGCTAATTATTTGTCAGTAGGGCAGTTATATTTACTTGATAATCCATTATTAAAAGAGCCTTTAAAAAGAGAACATATTAAAAAGAAGATTGTCGGTCACTTTGGTACTGTTCCCGGGCAAAATTTTATTTATACTCACCTCAATCGTATTATTAAAAATAATGATTTACATATGATATATATATCGGGACCAGGCCATGGTGGCAATGCTGTCATTTCCAATGTTTATCTCGAAGGAACATATAGTGAAATATATCCTGATATAACTGAAGATTCCAAAGGTTTGAAGAAACTATTTAAACAGTTTTCTTTTCCCGGCGGTGTCGCTTCGCATGCCGCCCCTGAAACGCCAGGAAGCATTAATGAGGGTGGGGAGCTAGGTTATAGTCTAGCTCATGCCTTCGGAGCCGTTTTTGATAATCCTGATTTGATTGCCGCTTGCGTTATTGGTGATGGTGAAGCCGAAACAGGACCTCTCGCCACTAGCTGGCATTCAAGTAAATTTTTAAATCCTAAAACTGATGGAGCCGTTTTACCAATATTACATTTAAATGGTTATAAAATAAGTAATCCAACTGTTTTATCGCGTATAAGTGATGATGAATTATCTTCTCTTTTATGGGGATATGGTTGGGAGCCATATTTAG
>CANRJI010000032.1 GCA_947630885.1 uncultured Bacilli bacterium | reverse complement strand
GACGTATGATGCTTTTAACGAAGCGCTTATTCCCGAAAATGGAAGCTTAACTACATTTAAATAGAATAGAAATATAATTAAATATAAAATGTAAAATATAAAAAGAAAGAAAAGAGGTAAAAATATGAACGAACAAGATATGATGATTAAAAAGAAAATAGAAAAGAGGGAGAAAGTAGATATAGTACTTGCTTATATATTAATAGCCATATTGCTATTATGCATTTTATTTATCTTATATTTAAAGTTTATTAGAAAAGATGAACTTGATGTACCTCAGGATGAATATGTACCTAATTATATTACTTTAGAACAAATATCGAGTGATTTTAATGCTTCACCTTTAGTTAGTGAATTAACTATTGATGGTAGTACAATTAATTCTAATGCTAATGACAATGGTCTTAATATTAATTATGATGGAGAACTTGGAAACTTTAATTTTGCTTTTGTTAGAGAAGGAAATGAGTTAGTTCTTAATTGGACAGTTGAAGATAGTGATCTTGTTAAAAGAATATATAATGAAATTGCTACTTCGATTTGTGTATATTATGGTAATAGTGATGAATTATGTCGTAATACCTTAGATACAATGGGGGAAGATGGTGTTAGTGGTATAAGATTTAGTAATGAGGATGATACTAATAGTGTTTACCTTGATATTAATAAAGGTATTACTGTAAATAGTATGATTACATATAAGGAAGTCACTAAAGTTGAAGTAGGAAAGACTTCATATGAACTTAGTCTTTCAGGTACGAGAATATCGGATATTAAAACAGAGACTACTGATAATAGTTTGGCTCTAAGTGGTACTATTACTCGAACTGATGATAGTAGTGATGATTTAAGCGTCGTAGTTAAATTATATAATACAGTCGATGAAGTTATTGGAGAAAATAAAGTTGATTTTAATAGTGAAAATAGTCTTGATGGAAGTAAAACTTTTGAAGTTACATTTGATTTTACTGATGATTTAACACTTGAAGAGATTAATAAATATAGTATTGAAGTAGTCAAATAGGAGAGAAACTATGAGTACACATATTGAGAGTAAATTGGGTGATATTGCTGATACAGTTTTAATGCCTGGTGATCCTAAAAGATGTGAATATATTGCTAAAAACTTTTTAACTAATGTTAGGCTTATTAATAATGTGCGCGGAATGACTGCTTATACGGGGATGTATAAAAATAAAAAGATTACGGTTTTTCCTTCGGGAATGGGTAATCCTAGTATGGGAATATATTCTTATGAATTATTTAAAGAATATAATGTTCAAAATATTATTCGAATTGGAACGATGGGTAGTTATTCTAATTTACAATTAAAAGATATCGTTTTAGTTACTAATTCGATTACTAATTCTAATTATGGAAGATATTTATGTAATTATAATAATATTAATATCGATAGCAATCTTGAATTAAATAATGTTATTGAAAGTACTGCTAATCTATTAGGTAAAAAGATAATTAAGGGCAATATTTATTCATCGGATGTTTTTTATGAACAGAATAATGATTATCAAAGTAAAGTTCAAAAGTATGGTGTTCTTGGTGTCGAAATGGAATCTTTTGCTTTATTTGTCAATGCTAAATATTTAAGAAAGAGAGCATCTACTCTTCTGATGGTTAGTGATAGTTTTCTTTTTAAAGATAAGTTATCTTCAGAGGAACGTGAGCAAGGATTAGGTGAAATGATTACATTAGCTCTTGAATCGTGTTTAAAATTATAATTTTTGTGCATACTAGAAGTAGAGGTGATATAGTGGATTTTGAAACTATAAGTATGGGAGCCTATAATCTACATTTAATTAAGACAAAAAAATTTAAGACGATAACGATTGATGTTGATTTTTATCGGGAAATTAAAAAAGATGAGATTACAAAGCGAAACTTAATTAAAATGATATTACTTGATTCAAGTAATAATTATAAGACAGAGCGGGACTTAATTATTGAAAGTGAGAATTTATATGATATTAAAGTTACTTCTTCGATATCGAGATTAGGTAACTTTAGTAATTTATCTTTTCAAACGAAGTTTTTAAATGAAAAATATACAGAAGAAGGTATGAATAGGGAATCTATCGTCTTTTTTCTTGACTTAATTTTTAATCCGAATGTCAAAGATGGGCGTTTTCTTAATATTGAAAAAAAGAAGAACAGATTGCGTCAAGAAATACTTAGGATGAAAGATAATAAAATAAAATATTCTTACTTTTTATTAATGGATAAGATGAAAGGTAAACCTTATTCTTATAATACTTTTGGTAGTATTGATGATTTGGATGAAATTGATGGTAAAGTATTATACAATTACTATTTAGATATTTTAAAAGAAGATCAAATTGATATTTTTATTTTGGGTGATTTTGATACTGCTAAAGTAAAAGATATTTTTAAAGAATATTTTAAAATTACGACTTTTAAGAAAGAAAATAAGAAACTATTAGTACCTGAACTTAATTCGCGTAAAAGAGTAGTAAGATATAAGGAATATGATAAAGTTAATCAAGCTCAATTACTAATATTATGTAATTTAAATAATCTTACAGAAAAGGAAAGAAAATATACGATAAAATTATATAATGAATTGTTAGGTGGTTCATCTAATTCGATTTTATTTGAAACGGTAAGAGAAAAGAATAGTTATTGTTATTATGTGAATTCGATAGTTAAAGCTTACGATAATATTTTAGTTATTAATTCAGGTGTCGAAGGTAAAAATATTGATAAATGTATTAAGTTAATTAGAAAATGTTTAAAAGATGTTCAAAATGGTAAAATTAAAAATGAAGATATAGAAGCATCTAAAAATACAATTATATCGGGAATAAAAGCTTCTTCTGATGAACCGATGAGTATTATTAATGCTTATTTATCAAAAGTTTTAGTAGGGACGGAAGACGCTGATACGAGAATCGAAAAGTTTAGTAAACTTACGAAAGAGGAAATTGTTAAAGTAAGTAAAAAGGTTAGTGTTCATACGATTCTGACTTTAGAGGAAGGAAGTGATGAGCATGGAAAAGATTAGAATTAAAGATATTGAAGAGGATCTTTATTTTGAAAAATTAGATAATGGTCTCGAAGTTTATTTGTATACGAAGGATGGTATCTATAATAATTATGTTACTTTTACGACTAAATATGGTTCTACTTATAATGAATTTGTTCCTCTTGGGGAAAGTAAGATGAAAAGTTTTCCGAAAGGAATTGCTCATTTTTTAGAACATAAGGTTTTTGTACAAAAAGAAGATCCTCAGCCAATGGAATTCTTTGGAAAAACTGGTGCTATTTGTAATGCTTATACGACATTTAAAAATACGACTTATTTATTTTATGCTACTAATGCTTTAAAGGGAAATCTTAGTTATCTTTTAGATTATGTGCAAAATATTTATTTAACTCCTGAATCAGTTGAAGATGAAAAGGGTATTATTACGGAAGAAATTCATATGTATGAAGATCAGCCATCCGAAGTTTTAGCAGAAAAAATTAGACTAAATGCTCTTACTTCTAATCCGCATCGTGATAGTGTTATTGGAACGGTTAAAGATATTGAAAGTATTACGAAAGATGATTTAGAGATTTGCTATCACACTTTTTATCATCCTTCTAATATGTTTGTTGTAGTAACAGGTAACTTTGACCCTGAAGAGATTATGGAAGTTATAAGAGAGAATCAAAAGAAAAAAGAGTTCCCTAAATTAGAGGAAATTAAAGTTAAAGAGTTTAAAGAAGAAGATAAGGTTGTTAAGGAAAAGGAAGTTATTAAGATTCCAACTAATGTTCCTAAAGCAGCTTATACAATAAAGTTACCTCTCAGCGGCCTTAAGTTATCAAGAAGAAAAATTCATTTATATAATTATATTTTATTTACTTCTTTATTTGATGAGACATCTAGTTTTGATGAGGAATTAAAAAAAAATGGTATTATTACAGAGACGACAAGTATTAGTATGTTAAATACGGATACGCATATTTTGATATCGCTTATTAATGAAACTAATAGATATGATGAATTTTTAGATAAAGTAAAGGAAAGACTTAATAATATTGATATTAGTGAAGAAGACTTTATAAGAAAGAAAAGAGTCTTAATTAGTAATGAAATATTTGCTTATGAGAATATTGAGACAGTAAATGATATTATTATTGATAACATTATTTATGATGGTAAATTGGAAAATAATCCTATCGAAGTAATTGAAAGTTTAAATATGGAAGAATTTAAAAACTTGATAAAGAAGATGAAACTTAATAATACTTCTATTATTGTAATGAAAAAATAAAGGTAACTTTATTTTTTTTTTTGATTGTGATACAATGATTGTGAGGTATATAATGAATCAGGAAGTTATAGGAAATAAAATAAAGGAAATTAGAGTTAAAAATGAACTTACGCAAAGAGAGTTTGCGGATATTTTAGGTGTTACTTTTCAAGCGGTAAGTAAATGGGAAACTGGTAAATGTCTTCCTGATTTATTGATTTTAAAAGAGATAAGTCAAAAATTTGATATTGCTTTAGATGAACTTTTGGGAAATGAATCTGATAAAGATAAAGTACTAATAAAGGCGAAGATAAAAAAGAAAAAAAACTATTTGCCTTATATAATTATTCCTTTTACTCTAATAATAATTATTATTTTATTAATTGTTTTTGCTCCGAAAAGAGATATTAAATTTAAAGAACTTACATCTAATTGTGATAATTTTATTATTACTGGGGGAGCAGCTTACAATATTGATAAAGCAGCGATATATATTTCAAATGTCGAGTTTTGTGGTGGAGACGATACAAATACTTATGCGAAAATTGATTGTAAGTTATATGAAGAATACGAAGGAACGAGAAGAGAAATTAGTTCATGTGAAAGTAGGGAAAATATTACGTTAGAAGAATATTTAAAAAGTGTTTCTCTTTCGGCGAATAATTATTTATCGTTATGTAATAATTTAGAGAAAGCTGAACTTTATTTGGAAATTAATGCTACTCTTGATTATCATAAAGATATTGTTTATCATGTTCCTTTAAAATTTGAAGAAAATTGTCCTGAATAAAATTCAACTGGAAGTTTAGTCATTCAACTGATAATTTATTTACAGTATGATATATTTACCTTATACTTATAGTGTGAGGTGATATAATGAGGAAAAAGTTTTTTTATGTATTAATGATTATGAGTGTGATACTCCTTAGTTCTTGCCGTAATAATAATGATTCTCTTTTTAAAAATGAATATGAAAGTTTAAATGGAGAAGGAACATATCGTGAAGTTAATATTCCTAATGATAATCCTTATATTGTATCTAGTAGCGAAGACGTTTTAAATAAAATAGATAGTAATGATACTTTTTACTTATATTTTGGTTTTGCTAAATGTCCGTGGTGCCGCAGTGTTATTGAAAAGTCTATTGAAGTAGCTAAAGATAAGGGAATAAAAGAAATTTATTATGTCGATGTATACGATATGAGAGATACTTATGAATTAGAAGATGGTAATCCAATACGTACGAAAGAAGGTAGTGAAGGCTATTATAAGTTATTAGATAAATTAAGTGATATGCTTCCTTACTATACGCTTATTGATAGTAATAATAATACTATTGAGGTAGGAGAAAAAAGAATTTATGCACCAACTTTTATATATGTAAAAGAAGGTAGGGCGGTTAAGACAACTGATGGAATATCAGATAAACAAACGGATTCTCATATGGAATTAACTATTGAGTTATTAAAGGATGAAACTGATAAATTTAATGAATTCTTTAGTAATTAACTTTCTCAAAAGGAGAAAGTTTTTTTCTTGCATAATAGTATTAAATGATATATAATACTATGGGAAAGGAAAGGCTATGACGGAAGAATTAGAATTATATGCGAAAGAGAACAAAGTACCCATCATGCAAAAGGATGGTATTTTATATTTATGTAACTATATAAAAGAACATAAGCTTGAACGAATACTAGAAATAGGTAGTGCTATTGGTTATTCGGCAATGATGATGGCCAGTGTCAGTTTGTCTATTAAAGTTACAACGATTGAAAAAGATATAAATAGATATGAGATAGCATGTAACTATATTAAAAAGTATCACTATGATAAGCAAATTGAAATTATATATGGGGATGCTAGTGAAGTAGATGTTACCGGTAAATTCGATTTGATTTTTATTGATGCTGCGAAGGGTAAAAATACTCTTTTCTTTGAAAAATTTAAAAATAATTTAAGTGATGATGGGGTTATTGTTACAGATAATTTGGGATTTCATGGCCTTGTTAAAGATGAAAAACTTATTATGACAAAGAATCAGAGGGGAATCGTTAATAAAATTAAAGAATATATTAATTTCTTAGATAATAATAAGGAATTTGTAACAGAGTATATTGAAGTGGGAGACGTTATTTCGATATCGAAAAGAGGTAATACTTATGAATAATTTGGCTATTATTCTTGGTAAAGAAGAAGATATTAATTTAGCACGGACAAATGGTATTAATGAATTAATAATTGGTGTGAAAGATTTATCAATATATCCTTATGAAATGGATATTGATGATATTATTGCCTTATCTAATGACTTTAATATTACGATTGCTATTAACCGAATGATTCATAATAGTAGTTTAGATTTAGTAAGAAAGGTATTAGAGAAAGTAAGAATAAGTAAAATTAAAAAAATATTATTTTATGATTTAGGAATATATAAAATTAGTCAAGATTTAAATATTAAGAAGGAATTAGTAATTAGTCAAGAACACTTAAATGCTAGTACAAAGAGTAATCTTTTTTATTATAAGAAAGGTATTAAAAATTCTTTTATTAGTTCCGATATTACTTATGAAGAAGTTTTAGATATTAAAGAAAAATCGAAAATGAAAATATATTATACGGTATATGGATATTTACCTATATTTTATTCGAGAAGATTACTACTTAGTAACTATTTTAAATATATTAAAAAGGATATGAAAGATAATACTTATTATATTACTAATAATGATTTAAGATATATGATTAAAGAATATTCTTATGGTACTATTATTTATAGTCCTCTTGTCAATTTAAGTAATAAAGTGCATCTTTTAAAAGATATTGATTATTTAGTTATTGATTTATCTTACTGTGATGATAAGGAAGTAATTAGTAAATTTATATTAAATAGGGATACGAATAATTATATTGGTTTCTTTGATGAGAAAACTATATATAAAGTAAAGGAAGAAGATAAGTAGGTGGAATGATGAAGAAACCTGAATTACTGGCACCAGCGGGAAATTTAGAAAAGTTAAAGTTTGCTTTTCTTTATGGCGCAGATGCTTGTTATATTGGAGGAAGAGATTATTCACTTCGAGCTAATGCTAAAAACTTTAGTCTTGAAGAAATAAAAGAAGCTTGTGACTATGCTCATAATCTTGGTAAAAAGGTATATGTTACGGTCAATATTGTTTTTCATAATGAAGATACGGATAATATTACTAATTATTTAAGGGAACTATCGAAAGCGAAAGTTGATGCGATAATTGTATCGGATCCTTTTATTATCGATATTATTAAAGAAAATAAAATTGCTTTAAAAGTTCATATATCGACACAAGCTTCGACTCTTAATTATGAAACGGTTAATTTTTGGAAAAGTTTAGGTGTCGAAAGAGTAGTGCTAGCGAGGGAACTATCAAAAGAAGAAGTTAAAGAAATTATTGATAAGACAGGTATAGAAACGGAAATATTTATTCATGGCGCTATGTGTTCTTCATATTCGGGAAGATGTGTTTTATCAAACTATTTTACGAAGAGAGATGCTAACCGCGGAGGATGCGCTCAAATATGCCGCTGGGAAAGTTATTTATACGATAGTAAAATGAATCTTATTGAAAGTGATACGAAATTTACGGCTTCCTCGAAAGATTTAATGATGATTGAGAGAATGGAAGATATTATAAAGATGGGTGTTACTTCACTGAAAGTCGAAGGAAGAATGCGAAGTAATTACTATGTGGCAACTGTTATTAATACGTACCGAAATATTATCGATGATTATTTTGATAATAGTTTACCTTCTGAAAAACTAAATAATTATCTTAAGATATTAAAAAGAGTTGCTAATAGGGAAGCAACTATTCAGTTTTGGGATCATTTACCTGGTGTTAATGAGCAGTATTATTTAGGACGAAATGAAGAATCTAATCAAGACTTTTTAGGTATCGTCTTAGACTATGATGAAGATACTTCGATGGTTACGATGACAGAACGTAATTATTTTAAAACAGGTGATTTAGTTGAAGTATTTGGACCTAATATTAAGCCATTTACTTTTACGGTGCCAGATATGTATGACGAAGAAGGAAATATCGTTAATGTTGCTAGACATCCTGAAGAAATACTTCGGTTTAAACTAGATAAAAAAGTATATAAAGATGATATGATTAGAGTCAAATTTTAACTCCTTTTGAATATAATATTAAAAGTACGGTTTTGCTTGACAAAAGAATTAAAATTTAGTAAAATGTTGTACTGTATAAAAAAAAGAAAATAATTTGAGGTGATTATAATGAAAGATAATGCTATATATTTAACTGATGAGGGTTTCCTCGAGTTAGAAGAAGAATTAAATGAATTAAAAAATGTTAGAAGACCTGAAGTTATCAAGGCTTTAAAGGAAGCGAGAGCTTTAGGAGATTTATCTGAAAATGCTGACTATGATGCTGCGAGAGCTGAACAAGCCCAAGTAGAAGGACGCATTCAAGAGTTAGAAAAGATTATGGAAAATGCTCATATCATTGAGAAAAAGACAACTGATAAAGTATCACTTGGTACGACAGTTAAAATTAAATATGTCGATGATGATGAAGTAGAAGAATATCGTATTGTCGGTTCAAAAGAGGCAGATCCTTCGAATAATAAAATATCGAATGAAAGCCCAATTGCTGTTGCAATTATGAATTGTAAAGTAGGAGATGTTAAGAAAGTTGCTTCTCCAAACGGTGAATACGAAGTAGAAATAGTTGAAATTTGCTAGGAGGTAAGTTATGAAGAAGCAAGTTAATTATAAAGTAAGCGGAGAAGAGTGGACAAAGGCAAAAGATGAAGCTTTTGCTAAAATAGCTAAAAAAGCTAAAGTAGATGGTTTTCGTCAAGGTAAAGTTCCTCGTAATGTCTTTGAAAAGAAATTTGGAACAGGAGAAATTGTTAGTACCGCGATGGAAGACATGGTCGATAAAAAATATCGTGATGTTATTATCAGTGAGAAAATTATTCCTATTTTAGAACCGAAACTTGAAATTGTCAGTGCTAATGATGATGGTTTTGAAGTAAATATGACTTTTATTTTAGATCCAGAAGTTAGACTTGGAAAATATAAAGAATTAAAAGTTAAAAAAGATAAAGTTAATGTTACGAAAGAAGAAATCGAACATGAAGTTCATCATATTCTTGAACACTATGCTGAACTTGTTTCTAAAGAAGGAAAAGTTGAAGATGGCGATACCGCTATTATCGACTTTAAAGGATATCGTGACGGTGTTGAATTCGAAGGTGGTTCGGCAACTAACTATTCATTAGAAATTGGAAGTCATTCGTTTATTCCTGGTTTTGAAGAAGGAATTATCGGTATGAAAAAGGATGAAAGTAAAGATATAAAACTTACTTTTCCTAAAGATTATATGGCTAAAGAACTAGCAGGAAAAGACGTTGTATTTAATGTTTTAGTTCATGATATCAAGAGAAGAGTTATTCCTGAATTAGATGAAGAATTCTTTAAAGATTTAGATATGGAAGGTGTATCTAATAAAGAAGAATTAGAAAAAATGATTGAAGAGGAAATTAAAGCACAAAAAGAAAAAGATGTCGATAATAAATTTATTGATGATTTACTTAAAAAGGCATCAGATAATATGACGATTGATATTGATGAAGAATTAGTGGAAGCTGAAAAAAATAGTATGTATGAAGACTTTAT
>CANRJI010000031.1 GCA_947630885.1 uncultured Bacilli bacterium | reverse complement strand
ATTTGCTTCCAGCTTTAAATCCTGGAACAACTCTAGCTGGGATTTGAACTGTCTTACCAGTTTGTGGATTTCTTCCTGTTCTTGCTTCTCTCTTTTTAGAAGTGAAAGTTCCGAATCCAACTAATGTAACTTTACCGCTTTTCTTTAAACCGCAAGTTACTCCTTCCATAACAGCATCTAATGCTCTTGTAGCATCAGCCTTTGTTAAATCTGCTTTTTCAGCAACAAATTCTACTAATTCAGCTTTTGTCATTTTTATTACCTCCGTTTTTTTATTAAGCACACATACTATGCTTACTACATAAAGATACCATATATTCTTAATAAAAGCAAGGGTTTTGGTAAAAATATTGAGTTTTTAAGATGTTTTTATCAAATATTTAGCAAGATATTAATTAACTAGTTATTGGATGTGTAAAGTTGGAAATAATATTATTGTACGTTTTCAGTTATTGTGCTATAATAAGGCTGTATTTAAGGAGGTATATTATGAAAGATAAATCGAGGAAAGATATTATTTTAATTATTACTTATATTGCTCTTATTATTTTTGCCTTAGTAAATTTTGACAAAATATTATGGTTTTTAAAATATGTTATGGGTATTCTTTCACCATTTATTATTGGACTTATACTTGCTTTTATTTTAAATGTATTAAATAATTTTATTGAAAAGAAAATTTTTGGAAAGATTAAATCTGGTAAAACTTGGAATAAGATAAAAAGACCTTTATGCATTACTTTAAGTGTTGTCTTAGTTGCGCTAATTATTGTTTTAATCATTAATTTGCTTATTCCACAACTTCAAAATTCGGTAACACTATTTATTAACAATATTCCTGGATATAAAGATGATATCATTGGTGTATTGGAAAAGTTTGATGCTCCTCCGGAGACGATTGGAGTCGTTTCAGATTATCTCGATAACTTTAGTAAAATGATAACAAATTATCTTAAAGATAATTCAGTAGATGTTATAACGGTTACAACAGAATTTGTATCTTCACTATTTACTGCTTTAAGTATGGGTGTAATTAGTATTGTATTTGCTATTTACATACTTGCACAAAAAGAAAATTTGCTTAGACAATGTAACAAGGTTATGAATGCTTATTTGAAACCTAAAACAGTACAAAAGATTAAGAGTGTTGCAACACTCGGTAATAAGACTTTTACAAGTTTTGTTACTGGACAGTGCCTTGAAGCTGTTATATTTGGAAGCTTATGTTTTGTGGGAATGTTAATTCTTCGTATTCCATATGCACTTACAATTGCTGTATTACTTGGATTTACAGCATTAATACCTATATTTGGTGCATTTATTGGAACCGCATTAGGTGCAATACTTATTTTTATGGTAAGCCCAGTTAAAATGATTATCTTTATAGTATTCGTTCTTATTGTTCAACAACTTGAAAATAATTTGATATATCCAAAAGTTGTTGGTAAATCAGTTGGACTTCCTGGAATGTGGGTACTTTTATCGGTAACGATTGGTGGAAGTGTCGGTGGGCTTATTGGTCTTCTTATAGCAACTCCTTTGTGCTCACTTATTTATGCACTTTTCTCACAGTTAGTTAACGACAAAATTAATCGGAATAAAATTGCATATAAAGTAGAAGAAAAAAAGGCTTTAGAAAAAATCTAAAGTCTTTTTTATAAGACAATGGCGATCATATTTGATGAGCCTTTATTTATTATTTTGGTTAGTGTCTGACATAGTTTGTAACGGACATTATCTGGCATCATTGAAAGTTTGGCTTGAATTCCTTCTTGAACTATGACATCGAGACTGCGACCAAATATTTCGCTTTTCCAAATATCACTACCTTCTTTGTTTTCAGTTAAATAGTTTATCAGCTCTTTACTTTGAAGTTCACTACCAATTATTGGTTCAAAAGTACTTTCAACATCGACTTTAATCATGTGAATAGATGAAGCTTTTGCCTTTAATTTAATACCATATCGTGAGCCTTGTTTTATTATTTCTGGTGGATCGAGCTTCATATCGTCAAGAGTAGGAGATGCGATACCATAACCTGTTTGTTTGACCATCTTTAAAGCTGATTTGATTTGATTATATTCTTTGCGGGCCGTATTTAATTCTTGGAAGAGAGCTAATAAATCGGCTTTAGTTGACACTGATACTTCCATAATATCATTTAAGACTTTACTGTATAATCCAGCAGGAGCTTCTAAATTGATGGTTACTTCACCTGTTGATGGATCTACTTCTGATATATATGATTTAGCAATATATTCTGATTCGGTGAAGTGGCTATTTATTTTGTCGATATCTTTTAATTTATTTACTTCGACGACTTCTTCTTTGATTTTAGCTATGTATTCTTTCTTTAAATAGTGGTCTGGGTTTAAAAGTGCAATCCATTCAGGCATATTTACTTTGATTTGTTCGATAGGAAATTCGTATAAGGCTTCTTTTAAAATATTATACATATCCCTTTCGCCCATAGCTTCAATACTAATTGGGAGAACAGGAACTTGATATTCTTCTTTTAGTTTTTCAGCAAGTTTTTCGGTGTCTGGTAACATTGGGTGGGCAGAATTTAGAATAACGATATAGGGCTTTCCAATAGCATTTAATTCATCAATAACGGTCTTTTCGGCTTCAAGATATTCACTTCGTGGAATTTCACCAATTGAGCCGTCAGTTGTAACAACAATTCCGATTGTCGAATGATCTTTGATAACTTTTTCTGTTCCTATTTCGGCAGCTTCAACAAAGGGGATAGGCTCTTGATACCATGGTGTCATAACTAATCGTGGCCCATTTTCATCTTCGTATCCTTTAGCTGCTGGTACAATGTATCCAACACAGTCAATCATTCTGATGTTGGCTGAAAAATCGTCAATTTTGATTTTAGCGGCGGTTGAAGGAACGAATTTTGGTTCAGTTGTCATTATGGTTTTACCAGCAGCTGCTTGAGGAAGTTCATCGAGGCAACGTTTTCTTTCATATTCATCTTCAATATAAGGAACGACAAGGTTTTCCATAAATTTTCTGATAAATGTTGATTTGCCAGTACGAACAGCACCAACAACGCCTAAATAAATATCGCCACCTGATCTTTTACCGATACTTTTGATAACTTCTATTTTTTCCATTAACATACCTCTTTTCTTTATCACTAAAATATTATGTCTAATAATAGGGAATATGAAGAAAAATGTTTATTTTCTTAAAAACATGAAAAAAAAGAAAGAATTATTTCCTTCTCTTAAGTACTTCTTTGATAAATAAATTATATAGGTTTTCGGTATCTTTCATATCTTCAGGATGAAATTGGACACCTAGGACAAAGTGATCTTTGTCAATGTATTCGATTCCTTCAATAACATTATCATCTGATATTGCTGTAACTTTAAATGGACTTTTATTTCTTTTACTGCAAAATCATGTCTCGTATTAACTTTATAATTGTTTCCTAAAGCTGAATAAAGGAAACTATCTTTGGCAATATTAATGTTATGATATTTGTCTTTATCATTATGATTATCGACTTTAATTAAATCGTCTTCGTTGGTACTATCATTACTGTATAGTCCAATTATTTGATGACCCATACAGATACCTAAAACGGGGATATTATTATTTATAGCATAATTTAGAATTTGAAAATGGTATGGGTACATATCTAAGCCGCCTTGGAAGATAATTCCATCACATTTGGAAATGACTTCGGGATCAAGATAATTATTATCATAATTTAAGATAGCAATGAAGTTACACTTATTATTTAGAAATTTTAAGTGCTTTTTACTGACAACTTGAAAATTTTCTTCATCAATTATTTTATCTTTGGCAATAATGCCAATGGTAATATTTTTCATTATTTCATAAATTTATCTAAATCTTTAGGAACATTATCATTCATAATGGTATCAATTATTTTTTGTTCCTTTTCTTTAGATACCTCTCTACCTGTCATTTTGGCTAAATCTCCGATTACTTCACGAAGTGTTTGCTCATCTTTCATATTGCTTCCTTGAAGTTTACTAGCAAGAGAAAGAATGGTATTTTTATCGACATTTGTTTTATTTTCAATTTTTTTGAAAAAACTATCAGAAAAATTCATAAAAAAACCTCCTAACATAATATATGTTAAAAGGTTTATTCGGTTAATTAATCATGTTTGTTTCGATATTCGAGAATAATTGGTGTTCCTTCAAAATCGAAGTTTCCTCTAATTTTGTTTTCTAAATATCTTTCATAAGAGAAATGAATTAGTTTATCACTATTAACAAAGAAGGTAAATCTTGGTGGTACTGTTCCTGTCTGCTGCGAAAATGTTATTTTTAGACGTTTTCCTTTGTATGAAGGAGGGGATTTTAACATGACAGCATCTCTTATTACTTCGTTTAGAATGTTTGTTTTTATTTCTCTATGAGAATTTTCGAAGACTTTATCGATTTCTGGCATAATGGTAAAAATCCTTTTCTTAGTTAAGGCAGAAACGAAAGTTATAGGAGCATAGGATAAGAATTTAAATTCTGCTCTTACTAATTTGGTAAATGAGTTAATATCATTTTTATCTTTGACGGTATCCCATTTATTAACGACAATGATAATTGGTTTTCCTTCTTCGATAGCATAACTAGCGATATGTTTATCATGTTCAATAATGCCTTCTTCAGCGTTGATGACGAGAAGACAGACATCACTTCGTTCAATAGCTTTCATTGATCTTAAAACAGAATATTTTTCAATTTTTTCAAAGACTTTACCACTTTTACGAATACCTGCGGTATCAATAGCAACGTATTTCTTTTTATTATAGGTAAATTTAGTGTCAACAGCATCACGTGTTGTTCCAGCAATAGGGGAAACAATAACTTTTTCTTCATTTAAAATGGCATTGACAAGACTACTTTTTCCAACGTTGGGTCTTCCGATAAAACAGAATTTGATTTCATCATCTTCTTCATTATCATCTTCTATTTCAGGGAAGTCTTTGATAATGGTATCTAATAAATCAGAAAGGCCTAAGGAATGTTCACCACTTACGGGAATAACTTCTTCGAAACCCAGTTCGTAGTAGTTATAGATATTTTCTTCTCTTTTTTGATTGTCGAGCTTATTAACGGCAACAACAACTCTTTTACCAGATTTCATAAGGATATCCCTAATTGTGTAATCGTTTTGATTTAGTTCTTCTAGTCCATCGACAACAAAGATAATAACATCTGATTCGTCAATGGCAATATTAGCTTGAACGATAATTTCACTATTAAAATCTTCTTCGGAAACATCGATACCACCAGTATCAATTAAATGAAACTTATGATTATCATAATTTACGGTTCCATATATTCGATCTCTTGTGACACCAGGTGTATCTTCGATGATGGAAACTTTTTTTCCGATTAGTTTATTAAATATAGTTGATTTGCCGACATTTGGTCTTCCGACAATTGCTACAGTTGGAGTTCGCATATATAGTCACCTCTTCGCCATTTATTATAACAGAAAATAAAAAAAAATACTAGATTTTTATTCCAGCACTTATGATGTCATATGATTCTTCATAGATTACATCAGAAAGTTCAAGTAAATTTAGATAGTTTTTTTCTTTGATATTGTCTTTGATTTCGAGATAAAAATTACCTTTATAATAATAGATACTCTTTTGATCGGATTTTTTGATGTTCATGTAATCTATTTTATAAAGAAAGAGAGTATTAGTGTGAATGGTTATTTTGACAGTTTTATCATCATTAGGTAGGATAGGAATTTGATAATGGTTTACTTTAATAATGGTTCCATAATTATTGTTTTGATAGAAATGGAAATCAATGACATTATTTAAATCTTCTTTAGTGGTGATTTTTTCAATGATTTTGGTAATTAATTTTTCTAGTTCTTTTTCATTATGTAAATTGACGTTATTCCCTAACAATTTAATAATATAACATTCATCTTCTTTACTTATAATCATATAACACTTCCATAGTAATTTATGAAAAAAGATGAAAAAGGAAACTTTAACTTAAATATTTCGTAATTTCATCATATACTTCATTTCGTCCTGTTTTGGTTATACTAGAAAAGAGAATAATATTTTGGTCATCATTTAAACCAAAATCTTTAAGAATGGCTCTTTTATTTTTGTCATGGCTATTTTTTGATACTTTATCAACTTTAGTACAAATAATGGTTACTGGAATATGATAATATTTTAAATAATTATACATAAGTAAATCATCTTCGGCAAGTTTATGTCGAAAATCGACTAGAAGAAAGACCATTTTAAGATTGTTACGCGATTTTAAATAGTTTTCAATTATTAATCCAAATTTTTTTTTGAGATTATTTCTTACTTTAGCAAAGCCATAACCAGGAGCATCGACAAGATAAAATTCGTCATTTATTTTGTAGAAATTTAGAGTTTGCGTTTTGCCTGGTGTTGCTGAAGTGCGAGCAAAACTTTTTCTATTGATAATGGTGTTGATAAAACTACTTTTACCAACATTACTTCGTCCGACTAATAAAAATTCACTTTTGTTATCAGTAGGGTATTGACTCTCACGAACTGCAGATATGATTAATTCAACAGTATTAATTTTCATAAATTTCACCGGTCTCATTGTATCATATTAAAATAAAAAAAGCAAATTACTTGTAATTTGCGCAGACTGTTGACAAACTACATTTTTAGTAAAAACCAAAATTTGAAAATTCTAAAAGTGGAAGAGAAAGTTAAAAATTGAGTGTTATTTGATATTAAAAATTCAAATTCACTCTTTTTTTAGTACTAAAGTGGGAGATTAAAAAAGCCGATTGACAAAGCCGGTTTGAAAAACCGACTTTGTCAACGGCCTGAGCAAATTACTTGTAATTTGCGATAATTTTAACGACGGCGGCGATTTCCTCCGAAGATTAGGAATAATCGAAGGATTTGAAGTAAAGCCGTTAGAACTGATGCAACATAGGTAAAAGCCGCTGCTCCAAGCATACTTTTAGCAGATTTTTTTTCATCTTTCTCGAGTAATTTGCATGCTTCTAACTCTTGCATAGCTCTTTTTGAGGCATTAAATTCGACAGGTAATGTAACTAATTGAAAGAGGAGCATACTAGATAGTAAGATGATACCAACTTCGACTAAAGTATAAGAAAAGATGGCACCAATAATGATAGCGAAATATCCTAGTTTAGTACAAATATTGACAGTTGGAACAATGATACTTCGGATACGCATTGGTTTATAACCAACTTTATCTTGAATAGCATGGCCACATTCGTGAGCGGCAACTGCAGCGGATGCAATACTAGATCCATGATATATGTCCGTTGATAGTTTGACTACTTTTTTCGTTGGATCATAATGATCTGATAAGTTACCTTGTGTTTCTAAGATAATGACGTTATCGAGATTATTTTTATCTAGTATTTTGCGGGCAACATCATATCCTGTTAAATCTTTTTTGTTTAATATTTTTTTGTATTTACTATAAGCGCTTGAAACTCTTATTTGGGCTATTATTGTTATGATTAACCCTATCCAAATTAAGTAATCATAATTGATATAGGAAAAAAAGTACATAATTACCTCCTTACAACATATTTTCTTTAGTTAGTTTAGTACGATATAAATCAGCTTTTTCAAAATCTTTATTATTTCTAGCTTCAAGCCATCTTTGATATGTATCTTTTTGACTTTCGGTTAATTCTGGACAAGCATATTCTAGACCAAGAATAGAAGTAATAGTCATAATTTTATTAGTTAGTAGTAAAATGTTATCGCCATTATTACGTAATTCTTGATTTAGTTCTTTAACGAGACTTAAAAGATAGGTTATGACATTTGGGGTATTAAAGTCATCATTCATATATTCTTCAAAAGTACTATCTTTAGTATTTTTATCGATTTTATGAAGATTATGTACGTTTAAGTAAAGATTAGCATTTTTGAGAACAGAAGATATTTTGTTATCAATATTTTGAGCATCTTCAAAAACTTTATCAGTAAAATTAATTGGTAGGCGATAATGAGTAGTAAAGATAGCAAGTTTTATAATATTTGGGGAATGCTCTTTGATAAAGTCTTTCGCTAAGATAAAATTATTTAAAGATTTACTCATTTTTTCATTATTAATATTAATATGGCCATTATGCATCCAATAATTAGCAATATAATTATTATTTAAAGCTATACTTTGGGCAATTTCATTTTCATGATGAGGAAACTTTAAGTCGACACCACCAGCATGAATATCTATTTTAGGGCCAAATAATTTATTAATCATAACGACACATTCGGTATGCCAACCAGGAATACCTTTACTCCATGGACTATCAAAGTTTTCTCCTTTATCGGTTTTACGCCACAAGGCAAAATCGAGAGGATTTTCTTTTTTTTCATCAATATCGACGCGTGACCCTGATATGAGATCATTAATATCTTGATTTGATAGAATACCGTAGTCTTTAATTTTAGAAACACGGAAATAGACATCGCCATCGACAATATAGGCATAGTCTTTTTCAATTAATTTGGTTATGAAATTAAAGATGTCTTCAATGTGATCAATGACACGAGGACGATAGTCGATATCAGCACAATTATAGTTTTGAAGGTCATCTAAATAGGCTTTAATGAATTTATCAGCGACTTCTCTTTCACTGATACCGAGTTCTTCAGCAGCTTTAATTATTTTAGGATTAACATCGGTAAAGTTTGAAGCATATAGTACATCATAACCTAAGTATTTGAAGTATTTATATACCATATCAAAAGTTATGACAGGTCGCATATTGCCAATATGAACATAGTTATAGACGGTAGGACCACATACATACATGGTAACTTTTCCTTCTTGTAATGGAATAAATTCTTCTTTTTTATCAGTTAGTGAATTATATATTTTCATGTGTACCTCCAGTTATTATATTATTATTAAATTATGGTCTAAATATGTGAATTTCTTGAAATTATTATATCATCTTTTGGGAAGTTTAGCGATGCTTTTGAGAATTTTGTGTTACTGCAACTGAATTTTGGCTTGTATTTAGTTTTTTCATGTCTTTAACAATTAAATAGTCATATTTTGATAGACTTTCGATAAAACTATTCATGCACTTTGAATATTCAGCTGCTGTTAGGTTATTATTTGATAATTCTTTGTCTAGTTTTTTTGAATATGCTTCATATAAAATAACTTTAATTTTGTTATATGATTCGAGTAATTTAGATTTGTCGCTATCGGTTAATAAAAATTGCTTGCGGCGGAAGGCTGTAACAATATCTAAATCGGAAAGGTATTGTCTTGCTTTTTCTCTATCTGTGTAATTTTCTAATTCGGTTATTAAAGTTAATAAATCACTTTTGAAGTAGGCATCGGTCATTTTTTCTTGTCCAATAATTTGTTCGGTAAGTGAAGCAAAATTTGCTTCTAGTTTATATCCTATATTTTTGGAATAATTACTAAAATATCTGGCTACTAGTAAGTCAGTATATCCCTCATTTATGCCATCTCCAATATTTCTTTGGCTAAATCCCATAAAATATTCGTCACCTTTGTATGTAGTGCTAGCCATGTGAAATAGTTCGTGATATGACATTAATGATTTATCTATGTCTGAAAAAAAGTATAATTTTATTCCAAAAGGTAGGTTAACTTTTTGAGTAGACATGGTGATAGTATTATTAGAGGCTCTATATAGCCCACAAATACGATAAAGATGAAGTAAAGCATTTTCATCGATGCGTAAATTTTTAATATTGTTATAAGTTCTAGTTAATTGGTCTTCTGTTAAATTTTTTTGCAAAGTTTCAACAAAGTGCATTACTTCTTGACGATATTCTCCTAAACTTTCAGGGTAATCAACTAAAGAAAAGTTTTGACTAGATAATTTTGGTGGGGCGATGATTTCGCAGTTTTCTAAAACGTTGAGACGATGAAATTGTATTTTATTTTTTATTTTATGAGTTAAGATAAATGCACTTATATTTCCTAATACGGCACTTGTAGTGGCAGCTAAAATGGCAATAATTTCATTTGGCATATTAACCATCATTCCTTTCTATTGTTTTTTTGCTTTCTGAGAAGACAAATTTTTT
>CANRJI010000030.1 GCA_947630885.1 uncultured Bacilli bacterium | reverse complement strand
CTAATTTTCCTATTTTAAACATAAAATAAAACCACCTTTTTTAATATACACTTAAATTATAGCACACATTTTTAAATAGTTATATTTTAGTTATTTATTTTTTAAATAATTATAATTGATATTGAGGCATAGTATGGCTTAATTAACTGTCCTTTTCCTTTTTTCATAAGATATTATGAGGTGAAAAGATGAAAGCACAAAATGTTAATTGTAATGGTCAAGATAAGAAACATAATCCATGTTGCCCTCCTTGTATGCTTATTGGTCCAACTGGTCCTAGAGGTTTACCTGGAGAGATTGGTCCTACCGGACCTGCCGGTGAAATTGGTCCAATTGGACTTCAAGGTCTTCCTGGGCCTACTGGTGCTACGGGGCCTACGGGGCCTATGGGACCTACTGGTGAAATAGGACCAGCTGGTGGACCTACGGGGCCAACAGGACCTACGGGACCGATGGGGCCTGCTGCAGGACTCAATGCCTATGGTGGATTATATTCAACGGTAAGTCAGCCATTTGGACAAATTCCTGATACTCCTATTACTGTCAATTTAGATACTAATATGGAAGACTTTGATATTACAGGAGATAGTAATGCAATTCAAATAATTGAAGGTGGCATATATGAATTAACTTATACCATTACTGCCACTTTAAATGATCCTGGTAATCTTGTCGTTGGTGCTATGCAAAATGATAAAGTTATTAATGGCTCTTTAGGAACAATTACTTTGGAAGAACCAGGTATGGGAATAATGGCAAAAAGTATTATTGTCAGATTAATTGATAAATCATTAATTTCGCTTGCACTAATTAGTACGACAACTACTGGTGGAACAATTAATCAAGCATCACTAACATTGAAATTATTAGATTAAAAATAACTAAAAGTACCGATATTGCTATCGGCACTTTTTTCTGAATAATTTAATTACTGAAAGGAAAGTTATTCTCTTTCTTGAGTTTCAAGAGTAAAATTTTTAATTAAATTATTATTTTCTTTTAATCTCTCATTATTGGGAGATATTTTTAAAGCTTCATTTGAATAATATAACGATTTATCATATTCTTTTTGATAAAATAAACTTACTGATAAGATGTCATAAATTGTATGATCCCAACTAAATGGCTCATTTATGTATGTATTTTCATGATTGGTAATATTTAAAGCTCTTTGGCAGTATTTTTCTGCTTCCACATAATTTTCTAATTTAAGCTGGAGCATAGCCATTTCGACATAGGCATCTCTTAAATATGGTGCTTCGTCTATGGCTTTAGTAAGCCACATTTTAGCTTCTTCATATCGACCTAAATTGATATAAGCTCTCGATATAAAGCGCATTGATGCTGCTCTTTCATCTTTCCATACTGCAGACTTTAAATTTAAGTGTTTGATCAAGGTATCAATACATTCATTCCACTTACCATAGTACATATATTCTCTTCCAAGATAGTGCATATTACGGTCATCTTGAGGATCTTCTTCGACTGATAGTTCGAGAAGAGGAAGATAACTACTTCGTGGTTTTGAAACATCTGGATAGTGATTGACTGTTAAATCGGGAATGGTAATAAATTTTTCGTTATCTTTGCCAACGTAAGTTAATACTTCATGGACAGGATGCGTCCACTTGTAGTTATGACGAGCATGAATTTTTTCAATATAGAAATTAACTGAAGGCTTACCATACTCATCAAAACTCCAATTATAATTATATCTTGCTCGTGTTACTCCACTACCCCAGTTTTTTTCTAATTTTTCTCGCCAACCTTTTTCAAGAACTTCATCAAGGTCTAGGCAAACACAAATATCAGTATCATCACCTACAAGATTAAGCGATTTATTACGAGCAACATCAAAACGCCAAGGCTTTATTTCTTCGGTAGTAACTTTTACTCCTAAGTCTTTTAAAAGTTTAACTGTATTGTCAGTTGATCCTGTATCTAAAACATATATTTCATCAGCTTCACAAACGGAATTAAACCACCTTAAAACAAATTTTTCTTCATTTTTCGAAATAGCATAGACACATACTTTATATTTAGCCATAATTATCTTTTCCCCCCCTTCTTATTAAATAATAGGCATCCTACCAGTAATATTACTGGTAGGATTAATAACTAATAATTAATTTAATTCAGTTACAATTAATGATGCCTGATTAACAGTTGCATTAGCACTAGCTGTTTCAGTTGTCAACGTCATTGTAAGCGGAGCATCAGCCTCTAGACTAGCAATTATACTACCAGAAAATAATACTGGTGTATTTGCTGTTAAAGATTGCGTGATTGATGATCCAGGAACATCAGACTGGTCATTTCTAACTACTAAGGTCATTGAGCCTTGATTATCCATTTGAACGAGCGCCTTATAGGTTATTAAATAGTCGCCTTCGTCATTTACAGTTACGGTGTTACCTGTTTCGGTGTTTATATTATCAGTAGGAGTTGGTGTCGATAAGGTAACAGTTTCAGCGGTTGATGCTTGAGTCGAATATGTTTGCTGTGTAGTATTATAGAGTCCACCATAAGCATTTAATCCACTAGCGGGACCTGCTGGTCCTTGAGGGATCGATAAATTTAGGGTGTAGCCGCCTTCTGTTTGCTGAAGATCAATAACTGGATTTTGGCCAGAAGGAACAGTAGTCGCGGTACCAGCGGTTAACGTTGGCATAGCCCCTCTTGGAATAGTAAAATCGAGAACGGCATTAGATTCGTCACCAGTATTTTCAACTGTAGCTTCCGTTCCGGGCTCACCAGTTGTCACACTACCGACAGTAACGGTAGCAGCACTACCGGTTGGGCCAGTATCACCAGTTGGTCCCGTTGGACCTGTTGGGCCTGTTGGGCCAGTGGGGCCTGTTGGGCCGCCTGCAGGACCGATTGGACCAGTTGGACCAGTTGCACCTGCTATTCCAGGTATTCCTTGAGGTCCTGTTGGACCAGTCGGACCAGTTGCTCCGGTTAATCCAATAAGACCAATTGATCCCGTTGGGCCTGTTGGACCAGTAGGTCCTGTTGGGCCACCTGAAGGCCCTGTTGGGCCTGTTGGACCGACAATGATTGGATAACTACCAGTATATATTGGACATTTTCGATCACTAATTATATTTTGATTTTGACAATTATTCATTTTTACCTCCTTCAATTATAATTTATGAGGAAGCAATTCTCTTAATTATTTAAATAGTTTAATAAGACTTAGTTAATTTTATTTTTAATAATTTACTTGTATTTAGATAAAAAAAATGTTATGATATTAGCCGAAACGGAGGAAATTTATGGAAAATAGAAAATACAAAGTACTCAGAGATAACGTTTATGCTGGTCAAATTGTTCAAAATTTAGATTATCAAATAAATAGTGATGAAAAAAATAAAGGAATTATATCCTTGCGGTTTCATCATGTTTGCCGTAATATAATATTTACAATTGATAGCGAAAACCGTGCTGACGACTTACTATTTAATTCCCCTAGATATCCAATAAGCAATGTAACATCAGCAATAAGTGATGAGGAAAAAGTAAGAAAAATGAATCGTCTAATGGTTGAAAGTGCTGTAAACTTGGCTCCTATTCTCGAGTATCTTGGATATAAAAGTAAACTCGGTTACGAAGATATTTTAAAAATTCGTAAACAATTATTTACAAATATTTCTTTAATTAATGGGGAATATCTATTTAATTTTGGCAAAATAAAATCTGAACATTTACCATGTATAAGTCAGAATCTTTTGGATTGTTTAAATAGCCAAGGAGTAGCAGAAACGAAAGATTTTAAACTTCCTTCAGCAAATGCTTATATTACAAAGGAATACTTTGAAATATTATCTTCTCTAGGTGATAGTCAACTTCCCATGACTGTTACTAACAAGAAAGGTGACCTATTTAAGCCTGATAAAACAGTTGAAGGAAAAATTAAAAAATTAAAACACTTTTAATTTTAAAAAGATATATTAAAAAGTACTGAATATTAGTTTTTTATTCAGTACTTTCTTTTTTACCATTTTCGGATGTTTTTAATAATTTTCTTTTTTTACATTTACTATCAGGATTTTGAAGAAGCCTTTTCATTCTTGGTATTATACTATTCCAATATAAGTAACTTTCTTCAGCAGTCCATGTTGGTCTTTTAGGGCAAGGCTTTGTAAAATCATTGCCCCACTTCAATTTTATGATACGTATTTCTTCAGCAGTTAGTCTAGAAAGCATCTCATCAACTTCCTCAGTTGAATGACCCTGCCGATTATAATATTCATAAATTGTTTGTTCAACGATGTTTCGGCGACGGTTTTCTTTGTCAACAGTTCGTTCACAGCATTCTGCATTTAAACTATAGTAAGCTTTATGCCAACCATTTGCTTGAAGAATGCGTCGATAATTAGATAATCTTTTACTACACTCATCAGGATAATCCATGTAGACCGCGAAACTATCTGTGACGTGGTTATCTCTCATTTTGTTGATAGCCTTGGCTTGAATTTGACGTATTCTTTCTCTTGTACAATTTAGTTCTTTACCAAGTTCTTCTAATGTTAAAGGAGGATTATTGTCTAAACCAAAACGTTTAGTAATTACATACATTTCCTTATCGGTTAAATTGACTTTATTGATTAAATTTCTAACTTCTTGTGGAAAAGTCTTATCAATATAATCATCTTCAATACTTACATCGGTACTTGGAATGAATGCTTCTAATTCTTTATCATTGTCATACATTTCATTACTGACAATAGCATTTAAACTTGCTGGCGTTACATGCTTTAATTTATATAATTGCGTCGCTTGTTCTAATGAAACATGAAGTTTTTCCTGAATACTTTCAATTAATTCAGATGGCGTTGGATCACGGTCTACCTCTCTTTTTAGTTCCTCTTCAATGGCATTTATTCGAAGAAGTTTTCCGTGAATATATACTGGCACTCTAATTGTTCTACTATCATTAGCGATGCATCTTCTAATTGCCTGCGTTATCCACCAAAAAACGTAAGTATTAACTCTTACTCCACGAGAGACATCGTATTTATCAATGCCATTAATAAGTCCAATATTTCCTTCTTCAATTAAATCTAAAAAGGGAATACCGCACCCAACATATCTTTTAGCAAAGCTTACAACTAAACGTAAGTTGTGCTCAATTAGTATCTGCCGTGCTTCCATATCACCATTTTGGTAGCGGATAGCTAAATCACGCTCTTCTTTTTCCGTAAGAACTGTCTTTTTAATATCATGCATATAAAGATTAAAAGCATCAGTATCATTTGTATTACAATTATTTTCCACTAAACCATCATTTGGTGGCGCCCACATTTCAATATTATTCATGCTACAATATACTTCAAAAAAAGTCGCTAGTAGGTCATTATCCATAGACTTAATAAATGTTCCGTTTTTTGTTGAATTTAAATTATCACAAACTATTTGCTTTATAATAGCATTTACATATTTATTATTAACAAATTCAAAATACTCGTCAGGATTAGGATGATAATCTAATTTATTAAATAGCTTTACTATTTCCCTTAAATATTTCATTGCTTGATAAACTTTTAATTTTTCTACACTTGTCTCAAGCTTACTCAAATTAGTATCAATATAGCGGCAAACGATAGCAAACTTGTCTTCATTCGAAAGCATATTTTTTAAAAAGTTATTTGCTTTGAGTCGCAAAGTTTTGATAAAAAGAGTAGTAATATCAAAACTGTTCCCTTGAGCAAGACAAGTCTTAACAGTTTGAATGGCCTCTACTGCAAGGCGCCTCCACTTTTCAGCACTAATGATATCCTTATATTCTCTTTGATATAAAGTAAGACTATCAGAACTAAATACTGGCAATAACTCAAATGGTTCTTTACTAGCAATTACTTTTGGATTATAACTCATATCTTTTCCCCCCTACAAAATGGTAAAATAATTCTTACTTCATTTATATTACCATAATATGAGATAATTGGCAAGATAATTTTTGATGGTGAAAAGATGACATTAATGTCACCTTAATTTAGTAGGCTTTTACCTATATATATTCCTAAAATAATGCAGATAAGAATTATCAATATAGTATATAATATTTTAGATATTTCATTGGTATCGTCATCCATAATTTTTACCCCTTCTAATATTTATTTTTTAATTTGAGATGAATTTTTTCATTTATTTCTTCATTAGGCATAATATTCTGCTCATAGACGTAACCTGTTCCTTCTAATTCATATTCTACTTCCATAAATTCTAAAATATTAGAGGCTTCTTTATATGAATAGCCACTTAAATCTAACATTTTTTTATCACTATTATCCGTTTTTAAAATAACTAAATCACCTTCGGTGATAATATTCCCAACACTTGGATACTGGTTTATGATTTCGTTTCCTGAGCCAACAATAACTACACGTATTTTCTTTTCTTCTAGCAGATTCTTAATACTATTTACGTCTTGATTACTAAATGATGGAACTTGATATTCTTCTTTATTTTTACTAGTACTTGATATATTTAAATACTTTGTAATATTTTGTTCAACTGACTTAACCATTGGAACAAGGTAATTAGTTGTATCTTTAGGTCTTTTTACGGCAGCATACATAATTATCTGTGGATTTTCTTCAGGAAACATTCCTGAAAATGAATATATATAATCAGATGCGCCACTCATATATTTACCCGTTTGGTAATCAAAGATTTGAGCAGTACCGGTTTTACCGATTAAACTATATCCATCCATATGATACGATGAACCAGTAGAATTAGTGCTATCACCATTTATAACGCTAGCCATAAGGGATTTCATCTTAGTAACGGTTTCGGATTTGATAATTTTTCCAAGAGATTCTCTTTTACCTTCGTAGACGGTTTTCCCACTATCGGTATCTACTATTTTGCTCACGATATATGGTTTTAACATTTCACCATCGTTAGCAAGAGCAGTTAAAGCCTGCAAATGCTGAAGTGGCGTCGTCGTAATTCCTTGTCCGTAACCAGCAGTGGCAGCTTCAATTTGATAAGTATAATTGATATTACCTGTTTCTTCTCTTTCAAGGGTAAAACCAGTTTTTTTACCAAATCCGTACTTTTCGTAACAAGCTTTTAATTCTTCTTTCGTAATAACTGATTCGACAAGATTAGCAACTGCTATATTAGATGATAAAGCGAAGCCTAAATCGTAAGGTATTCTTCCCCAACCTTGACGGTTCCAGTCAGCAATTGTAACGGTGCTACCATCTGTTTCTGATGTATAAGTTTTCGTTCCTGATTCATATGTATCACTTCCATTATATTTACCAGAATCGACCGCACACATATAGCTAAATATTTTCATGGTTGACCCTGGCTCATAAGTTAGAGTAGCAATAGGATCGATATAAGAAGTCATATCGCGTAAATTAGGATCAAAAGATGGCGAAGAAGAGTATCCGAGAATAGCTCCTGTTTTAGCATCCATGACAGCCATTAAGACCCATTCGGCTTCCGATGCGGACGATGCTTCTTTAACGACATTTTCAATAAATAATTGAATGTTATCGTCGACCGTTAAATAGATATCGTTTCCGTCATCGGCAGCTTTAATGTATTCTCTTCCATTAGCAATCTTATATCCATATTTATCTTTTTCATAGGTACGATATCCGGCTTTACCTTTAAGCTGCGAATCAAAATATTCTTCAATTCTCATTTCTCCTACTTGCCATTTATTTCCATCTTCATCATCTTTAAAGACAGAATAACCAAGCATATAAGAAGCAAAGTCACCATTGGGATAATATCTTTTAATATCTCGTAAAAAATCGATACCTTGTAAATTTAATTTATCTATTTCCTCTTTGGTAATTTCGGTTATACCTTTACCGATATTACCAAATTCAACTTGATATTTATCATTCTCTTTTCCTCGAACTAAGACGTCTTTTATAGCACTAGCATCGACTCCTAAAACAGAAGCAAGTTTATTACTAGTATCATCAATATCTTCGACGTAATCTTTATTACCACTGGCATCAACTCTCTCTTCTGATAGATAAGCTAGAAGGGTATAACTTATAACGTCACTAGCTAAAGGATTACCATTTATATCATAAATAGTACCTCGTTTAGGCATTAGGATTTCTTCTTTGGTATTTCTGGCTTTAATGAAAGCTTCAATTGTCGTATCGCCTACTTTATAATTTACGAGGCAAAGATAACATAATCTTCCTATTAATAAAATAAACAAAAAAAAGGTAACAATAATTACTGATTTACGGACTCTAAATCTGTCGTTATTTTGATTACCTTTTTTCATTATCTATCACCTTACTCTATAGTTTTTATATTCTCATTATTATAGGCAAGACCTAAGTCTTTACTAATTGTCTGAATATTTTCAAGAGAAGCCATTTCATTTATTTTCATAGCTAAACTCTGATTAGTATCTTCTTGCTTTTCTACTTTTTTATTCATATCCTGAAGTTCGATATTTAGCTTTGAAACAGAAGCACTCGTAAAGACAATTCCAACAATTAAAATAAACATTACAACAAAACTGCTCTTATAGATAAATTTTTCTAGTTTGGTGTACTTACTTGTTTTCTTTTTATTCTTTTTCATTTTCATCATTCCTTTGTTCTTTCTATTACTCGTAATCTAGATGATCTAGCTCGATTATTTTCTTCTATTTCTTCTTTACTTGGCGTCATATTAGCCACAATCTTATATTTTGGTTTATATTCTTCGGGAACAAATGGTAATTTAGATAAATTACTATCTACTTCAGAATATTTTTTAAACATTTCTTTAACGATTCGATCTTCAAGCGAATGAAAAGTTATAACAGAAATTCTTCCGCCGACTTTTAACATTTTTATAGCTGATTCTAAAGCTATCTTTAATACTTCAAGTTCATTATTTACTTCGATTCGGATAGCTTGAAATACTTTTCTAGCAGGATGACTACCCGCACATGCCTTAGGAGGAATACTACTTTTAATAATATCGACTAACTCTAAAGTTGTCTCAATTTTCTTTTCTTCTCTTTTTTTGATGATCGCTTTAGCAATTTGACGAGCATATTTTTCTTCACCATAATTTTTAAAAATACGTTCGAGTTCTTCACTTGAGTACTCATTGACGACATTATATGCCGAAAAGGATTTACTCGTATCCATTCGCATATCGAGATGAGCATCCTGATGATAACTAAAGCCACGACCCGCAACATCTAGTTGAGGAGAAGATACTCCCAAATCAAAGACGATACCATCAATTCTTGTAATGTCTCTTTTTTGTAATTCTTCTTCTAGATTAGCAAAATTGGATTTAATTATTTCAAAATTATTTCCAAGTTCCGCTAGCTTTTTACTACTGTAATCAATTGCCATCTGATCTTGATCAAAGGCGAAAAGGAAGCCCCTTTTTACTCTCTTTAAGATTAAACCACTGTGCCCCCCGAATCCCAAAGTAGCATCAACATAAATACCATCTTCTTTTAGATTTAGATTATCAATTGCTTCATTTAACAAAACTGTTTTATGCATCAATATCAAATCCTTCAAACAAGTTTTCTGATATATCAGAAATGGCTTCAAGATTATCTTCGATTAGGCTATCAAATCTATCAGTAGCCCATATTTCTAGGCGATCATTTACCCCTATTATCGTACATTCTTTTTGCAAATTAGCGTAAGAAATAAGCGAAGATGGTAAGTTAATTCTACCTTGTTTATCAAATTCACAAACAGTAGCACCAGACATAAAGAATCGATTGAAAGTTCGTGCATCTTTTTTAGTAAATGGAAGAGTTTTTAATTTAGCAATAATACGATTCCATTCTGTCATAGCATAGACAAATAAACATCCGTCTAAGCCTCTCGTTACAACGAATTTATCGCCAATATCTTCTCTAAATTTTGAAGGAATGATTAATCTTCCCTTTTCATCAAGGCTATGATGAAATTCACCAATTAACATATTATCCCCCACTTTCTTCCACTTTGTGCCACTCTGTAATTATATTCTACTATAAAAGGTATTGTTTGTAAACACCTTTTTATTAATTTGACATTTTTCTAGTAAAATAAAAATAACCTGACTTATCACCAGGCTATTTTAAAATATATTTATGAATTAAATATTATATATTTGACTTTTATTTAAAGTACAAATAAGGTATCCTTGTTAATTATTATATTTTTTCCTTATTTATTAATTTATAAAAACTTACAAACTCATATATTAATATAATTGTTAGCGAACATAGAAAACAGCAGTAATTATTTTTGCTTAATTTCATGTTTAATCTCATAGTTAGTCGTTTTCTTATTTTGACTTAAGATCAACATAAATGAATAAGTTTTACAATGATTTTTATAATTCACTAGGGAGTAAGGTAGTTCCCTTTATTCCAAAATGGTCTAAAACTTTTTCAAACCAATCTCTATTTTCTTCATCTTTAATGATAATTTTA
>CANRJI010000029.1 GCA_947630885.1 uncultured Bacilli bacterium | reverse complement strand
TGTTATATAACTTATAATTTTCTCTGTAAAGATTAATAAAAGTTACTTTCTCTCTCGTTGTGCCTTGAGGAAGGCCTGGTATTTTTTTAATATTTCATACCTTTCTTTCCAATCTTCTTTAGTTAAATCCTTTGTTTTTTGACGACCACGTTTATTACCAGTGACTTGTTCAAAATGATCTACTTTTGTTTTCCAAGTTTTGATAGTACCAACTGGTATGCCATATTCTTTAGCTAATTGGTAGCCTGATTCTCCATTAATATATCGATTTAAAATTTCTTTTTTTTCTTGTTCAGTGTAGCGAAGAAATTTTTGTCCTTTTGAAGCCACAAGAAAACACCTCCTTTCGGAAGTGTTTTCTATCATATTTTCCCTGAACTAGTTTTTTTATTAATGTCTACTCTAAAGGGTGCAGTTCATGACTTACCAAGTTTTTATTTTCTTATGTACTTTTTACCAAATTATTGTGTATTTTTATTATATGCAATTCATTACTTTAATTTATTCTTGTTTGACATTTTTATAGTGCTATGATATACTTCGGTAAGATTTAAGGTGAATAATAAATGGAAAATTTAAATAAAGAAAAGGTAAATATGTTGTTAGACGAATTATCTTTTTCTAAAGAAGATAAATCTAATTTTTGGTCAATTATTAATCCAATTATTAAACATGAAGAGTTTCAAAAAAGACTAGACTCTACAATATATTCTCATCATAGAAATATAAGTCTAGGTTCTCATATTCTTAAAGTAGCAATAATTACTTATTATTTGGCTAAACAAAAGGCAAAGAAAAACCCTAATATTGATGTAAAGACTGCAGTTATAATTGCTATGTTTCACGATTTGTATGAGTTACCTTGGCAACATTCAATAATAGTTAAAAGTAAAACAGTAAATAGACATGGTTTTACTCATCCACTAGAAGCTATTATTAATTCTTCAACTTGGTATCCTGAATATTTTGCTGATGAAAAAACACGTGATATTATTATTGATGGTATTGTTCATCATATGTATCCATTTCCTGTCAGAGCAATTACAACTAATTTTGAAAGTACGGAATTAAATAATCTTGATAAACTAGACTATTTAGATAGTAAAATAAAGAGTAGTATAATTAAGTCTACTTTACATCATCATATTGGAAATATTTCTTTTTCTAAAAGTAAATATGAAGAGGGAAAAATAATGTCAAAGGCTGATAAAATAGTTTCTTTTAAAAAAGATTTTAATTATTTAAATTATATTAAATTACGTTTAATAAAAATTAATTATCGCTTTCGAAAGTCTTAATTATTTTAAATTTAGTTAGCATATTAATCTATATTTTTGATTGGAAGTTTGACAGAGAATTTTGTATATTCATCATCACTAAAGGCTTCAATACTTCCATCATGTAATTCAACAATTTCTTTAGCAATGGCAAGGCCAAGACCACTTCCTCCCGTTTTCGATGTCCTCGAAGAATCCACTCGATAAAATTTTTCAAAAATTTTATTTAGTTTTTCTTGAGGAATTTTTTTGCCTTTATTACTTATAATTATTGTAACAAAATTATTATTTGATTGAATTTCAATAGTGATAAAACTATCTGTACTATAATTAATAGCATTTTTTATTAAATTACTAAAGACGCGGGCAAGTTTATCAGAATCTCCATAAATAATGATTTTGTTTTTATTTTCAAAGATAATTTTTTTATTATTTTCATTGAGGATGGGATAAAAGTCATCAATAATTTGGTCAAGCATCAGTCCTAAATTAATGTCTTCTTTTTCTAAAATAATGTTTTCGGAATTAAATCTTGCTATGTCAAATAATTCATTTATCAAGTCTTCTAGACGATAGGACTTATTAAGACTAATATTTATGTATTTTTCTCTTTGCTTTTTTGGCATATCTTTTATTTCATCAAGCAATGATAAATAACCAATCATCGAAGTAAGTGGTGTCTTAAGGTCATGGGCTAAATAAACTATCAAATCATTTTTCTTCTGTTCGTTTTCCTTAGCTAATCTTTCATTTTTCATTGTTTCTCTTTTTAAATGATTCATTTTTATTTGTAAATCTTCAAGTTCATTGGGTAATTCTATATATTCAATATCTTTGTTTAATAAATCTTCCGATGCTTTGGATATGGTATTAACATAATAAAATACCTTTTTGATTAAAAAGTATGAAATAACGACAACACCTCCAAACCAGATAATTATTGCTATTATCCAGAGCCAATCGCCATACTTTGAAATGACTGTATATTTTATAAAATAATAAAGCTTCGGCGAAAAATCATATACCCATTGAAAATCGGAATAATTAATAAAAATTATTAATAACGATAGTAGTAACATAAAAACGATTGTCCAAATAATAAGTTTAATTAAAAAACTAAAAAGGTTTTTCTTTATCAATTTATTTTTCAATTTTGTAACCTACTCCCCATACAGTAACAATATATTTGGGATGTTTTCCTGTATCTTTCATTTTTTCCCTCAAATGACGAATGTGCACCATAATTGTATTATTATCGTTTTCATAATATTTTTCTTTCCAAACATACATAAATAAATCTTCTGTTTTGACAACATTTCCTCGATGTAAACATAAATACCAAAGAATTTCAAATTCTGTTGGTGTCAGTTCAATTTTTTCATCGCCAAAATAAAATTCATGAGTACTATTATCTATTAAGATATTTCTAAAATCTATTTTATTATTATTTTCGTGCTGGGTTAAATTATAATTTTTGTATCTACGAAGTTGCGCCTTTACTCGTGCCATAAGTTCAATAGGTTGAAATGGTTTGGTTATATAATCATCCGCGCCAATCGTAAGACCATTTACTTTATCTATATTTTCGATTTTGGCAGTAACAAATATAATTGGAAAATTATATTTTTCTCTTATTTTACTACATAAAGAGAAGCCATCGATGTCTGGCATCATTACATCTAAAATAGCAAGGTCAATCTTGATGTTTTTTAAACTATTAAGAGCATCTTTACTCGAATAAAACTTATATACATTATAGTTAGCATTTTTTAAATATATTTCTATTAAATCCGCGATTTCCTTTTCGTCATCAACAACTAAGATGTTCATACTTTCACCTCTCTAATAACTATCAATATTATATCATAGCTTATTTACTTTGAAAATTCCCATAGATTTTTTATTTGATATTCTAGTTTTTCGTAAGTCCACAAAGTCTCACTTCTTTTTTTACTATTTGGATCATTAACTCTAATTTTTCCATCTTCAATACTAGTAAGGACGATGAAGTGACCAGTTGTCGTAAAGTCGCCTGGTCTCATACTGCAAATTATTGGATGTCCTTTTTTTAAAGCATTATATATTTCACTTTTTGATAAAGATATTTCTTTACTTTTAATACCTAATTTTTGAGTTCCTTCAGTCATTAAATTCCAACTTGTTCCGGAATTTGTTAAATAGTATCCATTACTCTCGGAAAATTTTGCTATAACGTATGGTGTCATGGAATTATCGCCAGTAAGACCAACAATTACCATCGATAAAGCGGTTGGCCCGCATCCACTTATAGCAATGCTACTATCTCCATATTTTGCATATCCCCAACGCGTATCCCATTGAAGTAACAAAGGTATCGTATCTTTCTTTACTTTACCGACATTATCACTATATACATTACCTATTTTTTGAGGATAATCTAATACAAAATCTAACATATCGGTATCTCTTATTAACATTTCTAAAAGGATTTCAGGGTAATCTTTATAATTATCAATAATGTTGTTAACTCTCTTATCATATTTACTTAGTTTTTTTAGTTCTTCAAGAATGGAAATATTTTCTTCAGAAATACTATTTAAATTTTCTTTGTAAACATTTATATTATTACAATTTTTTATTAATAAATATGAATTAATGCCAATATAACTAACTGATAAAACTAAAATTAGGACAATTAAAAACTTTTTAAATCCTTTTTTGAGATGTCTTTTTTTATTTTTAATCATAAATTCCTCCCTAAAATACATAAATATTTTAGCAAAAGGAATAGTAAAAGTTTTTAATATAATCTTATAAAATTCTTAATATTTTCTTAAGATATAAGATTAAAATAAAAAATGATATTTTGATGTGAATTCCAAACAATGGAAAAAAACATTGTTTTAAAAAAGGTAAAGTATTTGGTATTGCTATTTCTTTTGGTTACCGATATAATAATTATGGTGGGATAATGAAATTATTATATGATAATAAAGAAATTGAACTTAAAGAGTGTAAAAGTTTTTTTAGTAGACTTAAAGGATTTATGTTTGAAAAAGGAATTAATAAAGCCATCTTATTTAATAAATGTAATAGTGTTCATACTTTTTTTATGAAAGAAAAGATTGATGTTATTATGTGTGATAAAGATAACGTAGTTCTATTCTATTATAATAATTTAGGTAAAAAGAAAGTTATTTGGCCAAAAAAGAAAGTAACAAAGGTCTTTGAAACTCCTTCGGGGTACTTTGATATTGAAATAGGAAAGAAGATGACAATAAAATGAAAATAGCAATATTGGGAACGGGAGCATATGGAATGGCGCTCGCTAGTATTTTTTATGAAAATAATAATAAAGTTGTGATGTGGACAAATAGTGAAGAAGGAAAAGAATTATTATGCCGAGAAAGAAAAAGTGACAAAATTGATTTTGATATTCCTGACGATATAGTAATAACAACAAAGATGAAAGATTTAGTGGAAGATGCTAACATTATTGTTATAGCGGTTCCAACAAAATTTGTTAGAGATGTGAGTCTTGAATTAAAGGAATATTATAAAAATGAGCAAGTTATTTGTATTGCTTCAAAAGGTATTGAACAAAATAGTTGTGAATTCCTTTATGATATTGTTAAAAGTAATATTAAAACAGATAAAATTGTCGTGATATCAGGTGGAACTTTTGCAATTGATATTGTTAAAAGAAATCCTGTTGGATTAGCTGCCGCTACAAGAAGTAGTATGGCTTTAGATTTAGTTACTGAGACAATGCAAAATGATTATGTTAAGTTAAGACCGACTAAAGATGTTATAGGTGTTGAAATATGTGGTGCTATTAAAAATGTTATTGCTATTGCTTCAGGGATGTTAGATGGAATGGGATACTCACAATCGACTAGTGCCATGTTTATAACAGAGTCACTTCACGATATTAAAAGTTTAATTAAAGCACTGGGAGGAAATCCGAAGACAATTTTGTCTTTTGCGGGTTTTGCCGATTTGCTTTTAACTTGTACTTCTTACAAAAGTAGAAATTATACACTTGGGAAAATGATTGGTGAAAAAAGAAGCTCTAAAGAAATTAATGATTATAAGGAGAAAACAACGATTGAAGGTTTATATACATTAGAAGCCATCTCTAAACTTCTTAAAAATAAAAAAATTAAGATGCCAATTATAAATCTTGTATACGATATTGTAATTAAAGGAAAAGATGCTGAAAGTTTAAATAAATTTTTAATTGAAAAAGATTAAAAAAGTAATTAGTTATTATCAAGGTAACTAATTACTTTTTTAGTAGTATTATTAAAATTATCATAGTCAACATCAAACCATTTGACGTTTAATTGATTACGGAAAAAGGTATATTGTCTTTTAGCATAATGGCGGGAATTTTGTTTAATTTTAGCAATAGCTTCAGGAAGAGAACATTTACCTTCAAAATAGTTATATAATTCTTTATAGCCAATAGCACTTGTTAGTGGTTTGGAATAAATATTTTGCTCATAAAAAGGTTTTACTTCTTCAATTAAACCTTCTTCAATCATTTGGTCAACACGTTTGTCGATAATATGATATAATTTTTCACGATCAGTCGTTAAGCCGATAAAAACGGCATCATATAATAGTTTATCGGTTTTATTTTGACTTATTGATGCGTGATTAGATTTATAGTAATTTAAGGCTCGTTCAAGACGACGACGATTATTTTTATCAATAACAATATTTTTATCTAACTTTATTAACTTATTATATAATTCTTCGGTACTTAGATTGTCGTAGTTTTCTTTTGGAGATTCTTCAGACAAATGGTAATCATATAGTGCTGACTTGATATAAAGACCAGTTCCTCCGACGATTATCGGAGTTTTTCCCCTACTTATGATATCGTCAATTATTTGACGACAATTTTTTTGATAATGATAGATGGTATAGTCTTCATCAGGATTTTTGATATCAAAAAGATGGTGCCTTATACCTTCTTTCTCTTCTTCACGGATTTTAGCAGATCCAATATCGAGTCCTCTATAGACTTGGACGGCATCACCATTAATAATTTCGCCATGATATTTTTTGGCTAGTGAAATGGATAATTTGGTTTTACCAACACCAGTCGGTCCTATTATAACGATAATTTTAGGCATTGTATCACCTCTTTTGATATTAATTTTTAAATACTTCTTTTGAACATTTTTTCAATTTCGTAAATAGTGAAATGAATAATAGTTGGTCTGCCATGAGGGCAATTAAACGGATTTTGACATTTTCTTAATTCGTTTATTATCTCTTCTTGAGCTGAAAGGGTTATGCGAGTATTTGCTTTAACACTCATTTTACAGCTGATTAATTTAGCTAAATTATCATTAAATTTAGATAGGTCGAAGGAACTACCTTTATCTTTGACTTCTTCAATAATTCTTCTGATTATTTCTTCTTCACGACCTTTAGGAAACCATGTAGGATGGCTTACAACACGAAATGAACTACTACCAAACTCTTCTATTTCAACATTTAGTTTTTTAATAATATTGATATTTTCTTTGACGATAATGAATTCATTGACAGGTAGCTCGATAATGATTGGAATAAGTGGCGATATAACATTGCCAGTTGGATGACCTAAAAGATAGTAATTGCGTTCATAATTAATTCGTTCTTGAGCAGCATGCTGATCAATTAGGTATATTCCCTTTTCATTTTCACAAATAATGTATGTTCCTAAGGCTAGTCCAATAGGATATAATTCAGGTAATTTTTCATTTGGAAGTTCTTCTATATATTCTTCTTTGACAGCACTATCTTCATCGGTACTATCTAATTCGTTACTAGGATCATCATTAAAATTAACGAGATTGGTTAAACGGCTTGTATATTCTGATGAAACGGGTTCACTAACTATATTTCTTTCTAAAGTGAGAGATGTGTTTTCGTATACAGGAGATGGGCTTTCTTTTACTTCAATTTTGGGTATGAGAAGTTTAGTTTTTATTGTATCAACAATTGATGTTGATATGAGATTTTTTAAATCGTCAAAATTACTAAATTTGATATCTTGTTTAGAAGGATGAATATTGACATCAATTAAAGATGGGTCAGTATTTATTTTAATAACGACAATGGGATATCTAGTATCTTCTTTAAATGATGAATATGCATCATTTATAACTTTATTTAATACTTGGTTGCGGACTACTCTTCCATTTACTAAAACTGTCATGTGATTACGACTAGAACGATTTACTTCAGGTAAAGAGATATATCCCGATACTTCATAATCATCGTTACTAGCGGAAATTTCAAGCATTTTTTTGGCAATGTCAAGACCGTAAATTGATTTAATAACTTTGAGAAGATTTCCACTTCCATCGGTATTTAATAATTCTTTTTCGTCATTGGTAAGGCGAAATTTGATATGCGGATACGATAGAGCCATTTTGTTTACATATTCGACAACGTTAGCTAGTTCAGCATAAGGACTAGATAAATGTTTTAATCGAGCTGGTGTATTATAAAACATATTAGTTACGGTGATTTGAGTGCCAATGCGAGAATCTGATGATTTAGTTTCGATGATATTTCCACCTTTAATGTGGACAAGGGATCCAACATCTTTTTGACAAGTTTTTAAAACGACATCGGAAACTGCCGCGATTGAAGGTAAAGCTTCACCACGAAATCCAAGAGAATTTATGGAAAATAAATCGTCATCGGTATATAATTTACTGGTGGCATGTCTTTGAAAGGCTAAAAGGGCATCTTCTTTATCCATTCCGATACCGTCATCAGTAACAACGATTTCTCGAAGGCCGGCTTCTTTTAAATCTATTTTGATAAAACTAGCTTTAGCATCGACAGAATTTTCCACGAGCTCTTTGACTATGGAAACTACTCTTTCGACAACTTCTCCAGCGGCTATCTTATTTGATAATAGCTCGCTCATAACTTTTATTTTACTCATTATTCCACCTCAAACATCTTATATGGTTTTGCTTTTGTTCCATCTTTCTTATAAATAGCAAGTTCTTTATTATGCTCATCAACAATAAGAGACATTTCTTCTTTAAAAAAAGGATCGAGTACTTGACCATTTTTTATTTTGATACTTAAATTTTCATCTACTTTGGTTACTTTTAGATTGGGAAGTGCTTCTCTTATCGATAATAATTTATATTTATTATTTTTTATTTCGTCAATGGTGTATGAATCTTCGATAGTAAAAAGTCCTTGTTTGGTTCTTATTAGTTCTTTCATCGTTCCATAAGTATTTAAACTATGACCAATATCTCTTATAAGGCCTCTTATATATGTTCCTTTACTTACTGTGCATTCGATATCAAACTCGATTGTATCTTTTAAGTAAAGGGGGCTACCAAGTAATTTTAAATCATAGACGTTTATTTCATGCTGAGGAAGTGTTACCTTAGTATTACTTCGAGCATATTCATATAGTTTTTTTCCATTTACTTTGACTGCGGAATAGATAGGAACTTCTTGAAGACTTTTTCCTAGATAGTGACTTAGAACTTCTTCGATTTCTTCTTTAGTACAATTAGGAATATTTCTTTTTGTTTCTTTACCAGTAATATCGAGCATATCAGTCTCGTAGCCTAAAATAACACGAGCACGATAGCTTTTAACTTCAGAAGTTAATAATTCCGATATTTTAAGTGCTTTTCCGATGGGAACAACTAAAACACCTGTGGCAATAGGATCGAGTGTTCCTGTATGTCCAACTTTACGAGTATTAAATTTATGGGAGATGATATTGACAGCATCCCTACTTGTATAACCATATGGTTTATTTACTACTAGAATACCACTTATCAATTTCTTTACCTATTTCTTCAATTAATTTTGACTTTAGTTCAGAGTAAGACATATCGGTTACGATACCCGCGGCTAAAATGTGGCCACCACCACCAAATAAGGAAGCAACGGCATTAACATCAACATTATTAGAGCGAAGCGATACTCTTCTTCGATTTTGATAATTTCTAATGTAAATATATACTTCAACGCCTTGAATTTCCTTACCAAGTCGTGATAGTATGCCATCGTCATTTTGCGTTAGGCCTACACTTTGTAAATCGGAATCGGTAATATGAGTTACAGCTATTTGGCCTTCTTTATAAAATTCTAAATTGGCGGTAGCTATTTTTTTTAATTCAAACTCTTTTTTGGTAATGGTTCCTAAAGCCTTTTTATAGATTTTAGGAACATTTATGATTTGACTTAATTCCCAGATTATTTGATAAGTTGGTGATGAAACATTTTCAGTTGATAACCCTACGGTATCGGTTAATATTCCTGTACAAAGAGCGTTAGCAATTAATTCATCAATTTTAATATTCATTTGTTTTAGTAAATGATATACTAATTCGCAGCAAGAGGGTAATTGCTCAACATAATTTATATCGCCATAACTACTATTACTGAGGTGATGATCAATAACAACTATTTTCTTTACTTGATCAAGGATAAAAGAAGAGTTTACTCTTTCCAATTTTGGTGTATCTAAAATAATTGCTAGGTCATAACTTTTATCACTTGATGACTTGATATCTTGGAATCCAGCTAGATAAGTAAATTTACTTGGCATATCACGAGCAATCATATCAACTTTTTTATTAAGGGATTTTAAGGCGTGATACATAGCAATAATACTTCCTAGAGCATCACCATCTGGATTTTCATGACAAAGCAAAACAATATTATTGCTTTTTTGAATTTCGTCAATAATATTGTTCATTACTTATCCTCCTTATTGATTTTGTCAATTATTTTTTCGATCTTGTTTCCATATTCAATTGATTCATCATATACAAAAGTTAATTCGGGCATTTTACGAATTTCAACCATATCAAATAGTTTTCCTCTAATGAAACCACTTGCCCTATTTAAGGCAGTAGTTACTTTTTCTCTGTCACTATCGATAAGGTTAGTAAAATATACTTTAGCATACGATAAATCACTTGATATTTCGACAGCATTAATAGTTACGAATTTTATATCATCATCTTTTACTTCTTCACTTAAAATTTTTGATATTGCTTCAGTGAAAATATGACCTAATCTATCTAATTTTATACTCATAATTTACTCTCCTTATTAACGACTTCTTTTTTTACTGCAAACAAGCATTCTCATTTCATATTCATCGATAAATTTTTCATAATCAGCTCGAGTAAA
>CANRJI010000028.1 GCA_947630885.1 uncultured Bacilli bacterium | reverse complement strand
AAAGCATATTAATCCCACTAGCATAGCTAGTGGTTTTTTGTGTCTTGCCCTTAGCAAGACACAAACTAAAGTATTAATATAAAAAGACAATGCTAGATTGTCTTTAAAACTATTAATGAATAAATAACCACGTTCTTTAGGCGTGGCTATTTATTTTGCACATTTATTGTCTTTCCAACATATATAAATTATCTAATAAAACTCCTGTTCCTTCCGCTACACAAGTAAGAGGAGATTCTGCAATGAAGACTGGTACTTTAAGTTCTTGTGATAATATTTGTGCAAAACCATCGACAAGTGCACCACCACCAGTTAAAACAATTCCTTTATCAATAATATCTGCTGATAACTCAGGAGGAGTCTGTTCAAGAATACCTTTAACAGCATGAATAATTGTATAAACACTTTCCCTTAAAGCCTCTTCTACCTCTTCCGAAGTAAAAGTAATTGTATGAGGTAAGCCAGTTACTAAGTCTCTTCCTCTAACTTCCATTTTTTCATTTCTCGAGCCGGGAAAAACCGTACCAATTGCAATTTTAATATCCTCTGCAGTCCTTTCACCAATCAAAAGTTTATATTTATCTTTAATATATTTCACAATATCATTATCAAAAGCATTTCCTGCTATTCTAATTGAAGAACTATTAACAATACCACCTAACGAAAGTATTGCAATATCAGTTGTTCCACCACCAATATCAATTACCATATTACCACTTGGTTTCGATATATCCATACCAGCGCCAATTGAAGCAACTTTTGGTTCCTCTTCCAAAAATACTTTCTTAGCACCTGTTCTTTCAGCTGCTTCCTTAATCGCATTCTTTTCAACTTGAGTAATATTAGAAGGACAACAAATCAAAATTCTCGGACGAGAAAAGAAACTTCGACCATTAACTTTTTTAATAAAATAATTAAGCATTACTTCTGTCGTTTCAAAATCTGCAATTACACCATCTTTCATTGGTTTAATTGCTTTTACTTTACCAGGAGTCCTTCCTAGCATTTCATGTGCTTCTTTACCTACTGCTAAAGGCTTTTTTGTATCAGCATCAATAGCAACAACAGATGGTTCATTTAAAACAATGCCTTGACCTTTTATATATATAAGTACATTCGCTGTTCCTAAATCAATTCCAATATCCTTATTAAACATCTAAAATCACCATCCTTATTTCATTTTACCATATTTTACCTAATTTTAAAATGTCTATTTACTTTTTTTCGCCAAAAATTTTCTTTTTGTCGATTCTCCCCCTCTAATATGTTTAACATCAATATGATAAGCTAGTATTTCCGCAACTTGTTCATACTTTTCCTTATTAATTTCCGCCAGCCTAATTCGCATATCATTATGAACTGTACTTTTAGATACTCCAAATTTATTAGCAACTTCTCTAATTGTCTTTTTCGTATTAATTAAGTATTCTGATTCATCAATAACTCTCTCATATATATAATTATTCATAAAATCACCTTGGTAAATTATATTAAATAATCATATATATTATGTAAAAAAAGGCATTTTACTGCCTAAAGTTCATTAATATTTCGGTTGTAATATTCTTCTGGATTAACAATTTTACCATTATAATATAATTCAAAATGCAAATGATTTCCTAATTCTTTATTAATGTTTGAAGTTCCACTTTTCGCTATAATTTGTCCTTGTACAATTTGGTCATTCTCTTTAACACTGACTTCTGATAAACTTTGATATACAGAAATCAAATTATTACTATGCCTAACTTCAATTGTTGTACCAAGTATATCATTAGTTTCAACTGAAATAACAGTACCATCGAGAATACTTATAACATCAAATATCTCTTCATTTACATAATCGACACCTGAGTTTTGCATATAAGTATTTTCATAATAAATAATTGAGTTTTCCTGCTCACTTTCTTCACCATGATAATCATAAAAACTTTTACCAATTGATACACTTTCATTCAAATAAGGTCTCATTATTGTCGTTGTCGTTCCCACTACTGGAATATCGTGACTACTATTATCTTCCGTTATTTCTCCATCGACATAAAGTAACCCTGAATCAGAAGTAAAAAGTAAATTATTCGTAATCTTCTGAATAAAATACATACTAACTAAAAACATCATTACAAGAAATCCATAAATTATAGGAACAACTATTGATTTAATCCTTTTTGCATCCATATCATCACCTCTAGTATAATTGTTTCCTAAAATTTAAATTATATACACTAATTTTCCATTTTTTTAATTGTTGTTCCAGCATAATAATATTTAAGAATATCTTGATAGTTGTATCCTTCTTCTGCCATACCTTCCGCTCCATACTGACTCATTCCCACTCCATGACCATAGCCAACTGTCTTAATAATTATCTTATCTTCTTCTTTCGTCAAAGAAAAATCAGTTGATTTAAGACCTAAAGTATCATATAGAGTTCTTCCCAAAAATTCTTTTCCATTTATTTTTAAGCTAATAATTCTATTACTTTCACTCCTCTGTAAAACTTCCACATTCAAATTATCAGAATATGAAAGACCTAATTTTGTATAAAACTCTGATGCTGGCATCGTTTTAACCGATCGAAATGCCGAACTAGTTTTTTCATCCCATGCTGATTTAACACTTTGCAAATAAGGTAAATCAACATTAAATACCAAAGCTGCTGATTCCGTATAACCATTACTTGTCGAAAAAAACATCGCATCGATTACTTCTCCATTGTAATCAAGATATTCTTCACTCGTTTCATTAACCGCTTCTTTTATCTTATTAACATTTTTAATATAATCTTCTCCCCAAGCATCTTTTAAATAATCATAGTCTAAATAAACCTGATTTAAAACTGAATCGACAACATCATAATCATTATCTTGATTATAACCAATTCTTTTTAATGCGTAGCTGCGGGCAGCTACTGCTTGAGCCTTAAAAGCTTCTTTTTCAAAATAAATCGGCATTTCACCCGCTAAAACACCAACAATATATTCTTCAAAAGGCATTGTCTCAATATTGCCGCTTGCCATTCTTTTAACTCTAATCATCGTATTAGATACATATTTTAATTCTATTTCCTCTTTAGTATCAACATTAAAAATACTAACAATAATAAAAGGAATAAATAATATAAATATTGTCATTATTATTATTTTCTTCATAGTACCATTATATGCTACCAAAAAAGAAAAAAGTGTCGAAAAAAAGAGGATCTCTATTTTCCTCTTCTTAAAAGTTCAAATGTAACATTTTTTGTTAAACCAATTAAATCAGGATCACTTTCACTAAAATATGCCAAATCAAATAGCGTTCCTCTTCCATATCCTACATTGCTACCTCTATCGAGAACAATTCCAATAAATGATTCTCCATTAGGAATATTAATTCTAAATATCGAATAAAAAGGAAACATTGGATCCGCTGCTAAAATTCTAATTGTTCCATATTCTTCATCTTCATAGTATATTGATTTTGTTAAATCAAAGCCACTACTAGTTCTTCCAGAACATCCTGGGCAATCAGCACCATAACCAGTCAAGTTACCAACATGTGTCTCAAGTACAGGATCATCTAAAGGAACTCGTACTTTCTCTTCTGGCTTTTCTTCTTTGACTTCAAAAGATGGTACTTCAACTGGTACTTCTTCTGCCGGTTCTTCTTCTGGAACTACTTCTTCCTTATCAAGCTCAACTAAAACTTCATCGTCGATAGACGCAATCATTAATTCCTCTTTTTTAAAGAGATTATGTGTCATATCGGCCATTTTACCAAAATTATCATTACTTACAATCAGTGTTTTATCATTACCTTTAGTTGTAGAAAATAACAATAATATAAATAATCCAACTACCAACAATTGTGAAGAAACTGTTATAACTTTAGCAGTTATTTTCTTCATTTGTCTCACCTCATTAATATTTTAAAGCATATTAATTGTAACATCATTTAGAAGAAAAGTCAAATAAGCCCTCCGTATTGTCCGTGCAAGCCCTTGCAACCTCAGCGATTGATATGCCTTTTAAATCCGCTATCACCGAAGCAATTAACGGTATATTAGATGGTTCATTAACACTACCTCGCTTAGGCTCTGGAGCTAAATATGGTGAATCCGTTTCCAACAAAAAATATGACAATGGAATTTCTTTTATTACTTCTTTTATATTTTTTGCATTCTTATAAGTAGAAACACCGCCTATTCCTAACATATAGCCAGCCTGAATAAATCTTTTTGCCATCTCCAAAGAACCACTATAACAATGAATACTTCCTTTAAGTTTATATTCACTTAATATATTATATGTATCATTAATAGCATCTCGACTATGAAAAATAATCGGCTTATTATATTTTTTTGCCAAATCAAGTTGTCTCTTTAAAATAACCATTTGTTTTTCTTTATCAGTATTATTATAGTGATAATCTAGTCCAATTTCCCCAATAGCTACAATTTTTTTATTATTGATATTCTCTTCTAACCAAACTAATTGCTCCATCGAAAAATTATCTAATTCAGTTGGATGAAAGCCAATACTACCATATACCATATCATATTTGTTTACTAGTTCTAACACCTCCATATTAGACTTCATGTCACATCCACTTACAATTATTTTACTAATATCATTTTTTTGACAATTGTCAATAATAGTATTTATATCATCATAATATTCTTTAAAAATATGACAATGAGTATCAATAAACATAATATAACCTCCTAATAAAAAATCATACTAAATATAGTATAATCATTATTTAAAACTCAAAATTATAAACTTTATAACAAAACCAGAAATCAATCCCAAATAACACAAGTCTATAACATTTCCGCCTAATATCATAAGTGAAACAATAATTATTGCAAAAATGCAAGACAAAACTTTTAACACCTTGTCGTACAACTTAATTTTAATCATCATTATTTTCTCCTTTTCTTATATTTACTTCAAGGCTACATTAAGAATATAACATAATTTTTTAATATAGTAAAATATTTTTGTTATCAGTTTACATTTTTTGACAATAAAATACAAGAAAATTAAGCAAAAAGTAAACAAGAAATAAATCTTGTCTACTTTTCTTCTATTCTTTTAAATAATACTTCAGGTTCATTAACCTTCGTTCCCGAAATATATTTACCAAACTCAAGTATTGAATCAAAGTCTTTAATATCAGTATTAATTTGATGAAAAATCTTTTCACTCGTACTTGGTAAATATGCTTGCAATAAAACAGTTCCTATTCTAATTGCCTCAACCAAATTATAAAGTACTGTTGCTAACCTATCTTTCTTTTCCTCATCTTTAGCAAGAATCCAAGGCATTGTTTCATCAATATATTTATTACACCTTCTAAACAAATCAAAAATTGCATCAATTGCTTTCGATACCTCTAAATCATCCATATAACTATCAACTTTTTTCTTTAGAGATATTGCTTCATTAATCAAATCATCATCAATAACATCAGCAACTTTTTTAGTTTCAACAATACCACCAAAATATTTATTTACCATGCCTATCGTCCTATTGACAAGATTTCCTAAAACGTTAGCTAAATCGCCATTAGTCCTTGTAATCAAAGCCTCTTCCGAAAAATTACCATCATTCCCAAATGGAACTTCTCGCAAAGCAAAATATCTTACAGCATCGACACCATACATCTCAATATACTCTCTTGGATCACGATAATTTCCCAAACTTTTAGATATTTTTCCGCCATTAATAATAAGCCATCCATGACCAAATACCTGTTTTGGAAGTGGTAAATCTAAAGCCATCAAAATAATTGGCCAAATAATCGTATGAAATCTAACAATTTCTTTACCGACAATATGTAAATCGCAAGGCCAAAATTTCTTAAACAAACTATCGTCATCACTCAAATATCCCAAAGCTGAAACATAATTTGTAAGAGCATCGAGCCAAACATAAACGACATGTTTATCATCAAAAGTAACAGGAACTCCCCAATCAAAGCTAGTCCTCGACACACACAAATCATCGAGCCCAGGTTTAATAAAGTTATTAATCATTTCATTTTTTCGTGACTCAGGTTCAATAAAATCTGGATGTTCTTCATAAAATTTTATTAATTTATCCTGATACTTAGAAAGTTTAAAGAAATAAGCCTCCTCCGATACCTCACTTACTTCTCTACCACAATCAGGACACTTTCCATCTTTCAACTGCGTCTCTGTCCAAAAAGATTCACAAGGTGTACAATATAAACCTTTATATTCGCCCTTGTATATGTCTCCCTGGTCATATAATTTTTTAAATATTTTCTGTACACATAAAATATGTTCTTCATCAGTTGTTCTAATAAATTTATCATAACTAATATCCAAACTTTTCCATAAATCTTTTGCATTATCAACAATTTTGTCAACATATTCCTTTGGACTTACACCTGCTTCTTCAGCTTTCCTTTGAATTTTCTGACCATGTTCATCAGATCCAGTCAAATAAAATACATCATATCCAGAAAGTCTCTTATACCTAGCAATAGCATCCGCAATTATAGTTGTATAACAATGACCGATATGAAAGTTTGCCGAAGGATAATAAATAGGTGTTGTAATATAATAATTTTTTTTATCCATTAAATTCATCTCCTTTAAATATTTACCCCTAAATTAATCAATCTACCATAAGACATCCTACTATCATAGTTATCAAAAAAATCTATCTTCATAACATTTCCTCCTAACAAAAAATAAGATAGTCACCAAAGGACGAATAAAATATCCGCGGTACCACCCTATTTTATAAATATACACTCAAAAGTTATAACGTAACTACCGTTTATACCTATTAGGTATAACTGCTCCAGAACCATTTATAATAGTATTAATTATCTAATTTCCACCCTCATAGACTCTCTATCAATTATTTTCTATTACTCTTTCCTTCATCGCTTTCATAAAGATATTATCACAAAATTATTAATATTTCAACTAATTTTTAATAATCTATTTTCTTTCTTTTTCGCACTTTTGCTGCTTTTCTTTTTAATGATTTAGATAATTGAATTTCACCATTCATTACTCTTTCTAAATATTCTTCCATCATCCTATTTGATTTTGTTATATGAACAGAATCGTGACGAACAGGGGACCTCTTTCCACTTTTACTCATATTAATTTTTTCTATCGAAGCTTTAGTCTTTATAAATTGCATAACCACACCACCTAAATTTATTATATCTTACGATCTTCCTTTTGGCAAGATATAATATCCAAAAAACAATCATTATCAAATAAAAAAACATAGAATATATCTATGATTTAATCAATAAACTTTTGAGATAGTAAATGGGCCAAAACAATAGCCATCTTATCTTCAACTTCTGTAATTGGGGTGTCAGTCGATACAATAATTACTGAACCAATAGCATCCCCATTATCGACAATTGAAGCAAACGTATAATAACCAATTTCCTCTTCATCATTAATAATTTTAAATTCCTTCTTTTGTTTTTCCGAAAAAGAATCTCTTCTCTCAATTGACCTTTCTGTAAACTCATTTATTTCTTTACCAAGATATTTTTTCTTAAGAGGACCAGAAACCGCGACTACTTTATCACGATCAGTAACAATAATATTATGTTTAATAATTTGATTAAAAGCTTCGACATAATCAACTGATAATTCTTCCAAACTTTCAATCTGTGAATACTTCTTTAATATTATCGAATCACCTTCCACAAAAACTTCTAAATTATCGCCATTTTTAATACGTAATGTTTTTCTAATTTCTTTAGGTATAACAATTCTACCAAGTTCATCTATTCTCCTAATAACACCTGTTGTTTTCAAAATATCACCTATACTTTCTTTAATATTTTGTCAAATAAACAAATAATTATACAGAAAAAAATCAAAGATGAATTTTCTTTGATTTTTTACTATTTTACCATTTCAATAATTTTTTCGAGCAAATCATTTAAATAGTATATAAAATGTTTATCTAATTTTAATGTATCAAGTCTAATATATATTTTCTTATTTCGATATGATAGCCTAAAATATTTCGATATATCATAAGCCGTATAAAATAATTTTTCACCATCTATTTTCATTGTCGTAAGTGGTGGAATAGCAAACTCGACAAAAACTTTTGTCTGATTAGATTCAGTAATACCAAGTATTTTAGCTTGTTTTTCAAACCATTCCTCATGCATATAAATTAACATTTCATCACTAATTTTACCAAACCTATCTTCTAATTTTTCCTTGATAATACCAATATCATCATAAGATTTAATATCATTAATCATTTTATGAATCTCAATCTTAATTTCATCATCAGGCACATAATCATTAGATATATGCGTATCAACTTCTACTAGTGGTTTACTTAATTCAACTTCTTCTTCATGAACTTTAACACCTTTTAATTTATCAACTTCAGCTTTTAACATTTTCAAATATAAGTCTATACCAATACTATCAATAAATCCTGATTGTTCACTACCTAAAATATTACCTGCACCTCTAATTGATAAATCTCGCATTGCAATTTTAAAGCCACTTCCAAGTTCCGTAAACTCTTTAATCGTATTAAGTCTTTTTACCGCTAAATCGGTAAGTTCCTTACGATTACTATACATTAAATAAGCATAACCAACCTTATCACTACGACCTATTCTTCCCCTAATTTGATATAACTGTGAGAGTCCAAAATGATCAGCATCAATAATAATGAGTGTATTAACATTAGGAATATCAATACCCGTTTCGATAATTGTTGTACAAAGCAAAACATCAAATTCCCTATCTGTAAAATCTTGCATAATATTTTCCAGTTCCATTTTTGACATTCGACCATGCGCATATTTAATTCTCGCTTCTGGAACTAAACTTTTAACTTCTTCTAATTTACTATCAATTTTATCAATATTGTTATATAGCATAAATACTTGTCCATTACGAGATAATTCCTTATATATAGCATCTTTAATAATATTTTTATTTTCTGGCATAACATAAGTCTGAATTGGTTTTCTCTTTTCAGGTGGTGTTTCAATTAAAGCAAGGCCTCTAATACCCGACATTGACATTTGAAGTGTTCTCGGAATAGGTGTCGCTGATAAAGTAAGAACGTCAATACTATTCTTATATTTTTTAATTTTTTCTTTATGAACAACTCCAAATCTTTGCTCTTCATCAATTACCAAAAGCCCTAAATCTTTAAAAGCAACAGCATCATTCAATAATTTATGTGTACCAAACAAAATATCAATTTTACCATCTTTTAAATTTTCTAATATTCTCGTTTGCTCTTTCTGTGGTGTAAATCTATTCAAAAGAGCCATATTAACAGGAAAATCTTCAAATCTTTGCAAAGCGGAATTATACTGCTGATTAGATAAAATAGTAGTTGGACATAAATAACAAGCCTGTTTACCATCATTTATTGCTTTAAAAATAGCCCGAAAAGCAACTTCTGTTTTTCCATAGCCAACATCTCCACATAGAAGCATATCCATTGGCTTATCTCTTTCCATTTCATGTTTAATAATTTCAATTGCCCTTGCTTGATCCGAAGTTAATTCATATTGAAATTTACTATCAAACAAAATTTGATTTTCATCATCTTGTGAAAAAGCAAAACCTTTCGAAGACTCTCTTTCCGCGGATACCTTAATCAAATCACCAGCAATACTCTCAAGTTTTTTCTTAACCTTCTCTTTTCTTCTTTCCCAGTTGTCAGTACCTAATTTATCTAATTTAACGTTAACGTCATCGCTACCGGAAAATTTAGAAATCTTATCGATTTTTTCAACAGGTAAATATAATACATCTCCATCAGCATAAATAAGTTTAATATAATCTTTCTTAATACCATTTTTTTCAAGTGTCGTTATTTCCGAATAAATACCAATACCATGATCGATATGAACAATATAGTCTCCCTTTTCCAAATTGTCGACATTACTAATTCTGGTCCCTACTTTATATTTATTTTTTACCTTTCTCTTTTCTTCTACTTTACCAAACAAATCATTAGAAGAAATCACAACATAATTATCAAAAATAAACCCACTAACAACATATTTTTTAATAATATTTATCTTATTCTTAATAATATTTTTATCATCAGTTAAAATAATGTCATCTATTTCCAAATAAGTTATAATTCTTTTCACAACATTTTTATCTTCAATACATAAAATAACTGTCTTACCTCCACGAAGATATTTTTCCAAATCACTTTTAATTTTTTCAAAATGACCTTCGTAGTTTTCAATATTAAAAGACAAATAATTATTTACTTTAACATTTCTTTTATCAATTAAATTATCAATTTCCATTATATATGTTGTATTACTGATTTTAATATCAGATAAATCCCACATATAATTTGTTTTAATTTCATCATTAACTTCTCTATCATAAGAGATAATCGTTTCTCTAAGTAATTCATAACTAGTAACGATTTGATTATAATCATAATAATATAGTATCGCATCATCTACATAGTCCCAAAGACCTGAAACATCTTTCGAATAATTAAGTAGATACTTTTGTTTTCTCTTACTATCTTGAATTTCTTCATTACTAGAAATTAAAAATTCCGTATACGTATATATTTCTATATTATCAATTTCTGAAGAAGATAAC
>CANRJI010000027.1 GCA_947630885.1 uncultured Bacilli bacterium | reverse complement strand
ATAAAGCTTGCCTTTATTTGTTACCAACTCATTTGCGTAGCAAATGTAAAACTGACATTTTTAAAAAATCTTAACATACTTTCATATACTTAAGCATGAAATATATTATTCACCGTGGAATAACTTCGAAAGAAATAAATGAAAATACTTATAAATCTATCAAAAAAGCTCTTCAAGATAGTAAATCATTAGGAGTTGAATTTGACATTAGATTAACAAAAGACAATATTATTGTTCTATCACATAATCCTAATATTGGTCTTAACATAATTGAAAATATGACTTATAGAGAAATATTAAAAAAGAAATATCTAACAACACTGGATAAAGTATTATCTATTGACACAAATAAAATCTTATTAATCGATATTAAAGTAGCAAATAATTATAAACATTTTGCCAATATACTTTTAAAAACTTTGCCTAAAGAAGCAAGTAATATCTATCTTTGCTCTTTTAGTAAAAAAATAATTAATTATCTAAAAAAGAGGACTAATTATAAATTATCCCCTATTATTTTTAAATATCATCTGCATAATTATCCCTTTATTATGATTAATTATCTAGGTATATCAAACACTAAAATTCAAAAAATCAAAAAGAAAGAAATTTTTCTTTGGACCATTCATAATCCAAATGAATTATCTACCGTCATAAAAAAGTTTCCTAATATTGATAACTATTATCTTATTATCAATAAAAAAGAATAATTACTCTTTTACTTCGACATAATCGCCAGAATCTAAGTATATTATTCCTTTTTTCCCATCCAAGCTTGAATAAATACTACTATATTTATTCATTTTTTCTATTTTACTAAGTGTAACATACACCAAATTACCATCGTTCATTTTTAACGCAAACCTTTCTTCGTCAACATCGTTAGGAACATATTCAATTTCCGAAATTTTAAGTAAAATATCATTATCAATTAAAGAAAATTTACTTATAAATCTATCTTTAACAGCATCAATATTTGATACTAAAATAGGATAATCAAGAATATTATAATTATTATTTGAAGTTTCTCCATCTTCAAATAATATCTTACCATCATAAATACAAATAATCTTTTTTTCCTCTACATATATAAATATTTTACTAGGTAATTTTTTTTCAATTCTAACATCCTTAATATAAATATTTTCTTTAAGATTATTAATTATTTTTCTTTTAGATATTCGAAGAAAAGACGGATAATCATTTAAACCCGATAAAGTAATAATTTCTTTATCTGATACATAATTATTTCCAACAACATAAATATTTTTAACAGGAATCTTCAAGCTAATATAACAAACTAAAATTATTACTAATAATGTGACTAAACAAAAAATAATTCTCTTTATTTTAATTTTTCTCTTTTTTACTTTTAGTTTAATTTGTTTCTTAGCACTCATTTTTTCACCTTATAATTTCTTGTTCTAATATTAGTTTAATACCATATTGTTTTTGAACTTCATTTGAAACATAATCAATTAAATTTACAATGTCGTCCGCAGTTGCATCTCCCGTATTAACAATGAAGTTGGCATGTTTCTCACTAATTTTAGCCCCACCAATACAATAACCTTTAAGACCTAAATCTTCAATAAGTTTTCCTGCAGGAACATCGGGAGGATTACGAAAAACTGAACCTGCTGACGGCATATCAAGAGGCTGAGTATTAACTCTTCTCTCACGCCTATTATCCATAACTTTCTTTATTTCTTCTTTGTCACCATACTTTAATTCTAAAGTAGCTTCTAAGCATACATAATCTTTATTTTCTTTTAAAAAAGAATGCCGATAAGCAAAATCAAGCTCATCATTTGTCATTGTAACAACTTCCAATGAAGGAGTTAAAACTTTAACTTCTCTAATAATATCAGCCATTTCCTCTTTATAAGCACCAGCATTCATAGCCACTGAAGCACCAACATTTCCAGGTATACCACCCGCAAAAGATAGACCATTTAAAGAGTTTTCCATGCACGCATTTGCAAGTTTAATTAAGCTTACTCCCGCTCCTACTCTAACAATATTATCAGTAATCTCCAATTTATCAAGTTTATCTAATTTAATTATTATAAAAAATACTTTTCTTTGTAAAATAACATTCGATCCATTACCAAGAATTAAATAAGAACAGTTTTCTTTTTTCAAAACCTTAAGCAAATTAATAAGTTCTTGTTCACTATGAGGAAATATTAAATATTTACACGTTGCTTCAACTCTATAAGTATTATATTTTTTTAGCGATACATCTTTATAATACTCATAATTTTTAATAAAATTTTCGTTCATTCATTATCAATTCCTTTAATATGTTATATATTCTAGAACTACTATCCTTTATACCAAGTTTTCGTAGATTTTTCTTCATTTCCAATATTTTTTCTTTATCATTAATCGTCTTATCAATCAAATTTATTAATGTATCCTCTTCTAAATCTTTTTCTTCAAGCATAATTCCCGCTCCATTATTAACCAAGTCGAGAGCATTCTTATACTGATGATTATTTACTACATATGGACTAGGTATGAAGATAGCGGGTACCTCAAGAGCGGTTATCTCACTCATCGTCGATGCTCCTGCTCTCGTAATCATTAAATCAGTAATTTTCATAACTCTAGGCATTTCATAAATAAATGGCAATACTTTGACATTACTGGGAACTTTCTTATCTTTAACTCTTTCATAATAAGTTGTTCCTGTAACAAAAACAACACTGTAATCTTTATTTTTAAACTTATCAATGAAACTAAATATTTTATCGTTGACGCTGCTACTACCAAGAGAACCCATCACAATTAATACTAGTTTTTTATTTTTATCAATTTCTAACGATTCTTTCGTTGCCTTCTTCAAACCTAAAGCTTTTTCACTACATGGATTACCAGTTAATATAGCCTTCCCTTCTGGAAAATCTTTAATTGTACTTTCAAAAGAAACACCAATAGCATCAGTGTATCTAGCCAAAAATTTATTAGCGAGACCAACAACACTATTCTGTTCATGAATAAAAGTTTTCTTTCCTAACTTCTTTGCTGCATAAATAACAGGCGCCGTCACATAACCACCACAACCAACAACAACATCAGGATCAAATTCCTTAATAATCTTTTTAGCTTTACGAATAGCTTTAAGAAAATTAGTAACTGTCTTAACATTATCTAAAGTAAGTTTTCTCTTAAAGCCTGTCACTTCAAGTCCCTCATATTTATAACCTAAGTTAGGTATCAAATCCTTTTCCATACGACTAGTTGTCCCAATATATAAAAACTCACTCTTCGGTTCCTCTTCTTTTATTTTATTAATAATTGCAAGGGCAGGATATATATGTCCTCCCGTACCTCCCGCTGATACAATAACTCTCATGCTATCACTCTCCTAATTCATTTTAACATAATAATCAAAAAAAAGGTATACATTTATACTAAAATATATACCTTTTGACGTTATTTATTCATAGCCTATTCTAATGTCACTCTAATTAATAGTATTTTTTAAAGTTCTCTTCGCTTTTTCTAGATAAATACTTCGATATCGTAAATAGCATTTACCGCATACACTTTCATATTTAATTTCATCTTGATTATCTATAGCTATTTGATTTCCTTCAAACATCGGCTCATTATTCAATAAACGTAAATTTTGCGTAGCTTTTTTACCACACGAACATATCGTTTTTAATTCTTCAATATCATCTGCAATTTCTAATAATCGTGTTGCTCCTGGAAACCCTTTCATTTGAAAATCACATCTTAAGCCATAGCATAAAACTGGAATATTAATTTCCTTTGTTATAAAATATAATTCATCTACTTGCTTAGATGTTAAAAATTGAGCTTCATCAACAATAATAGCATCTACTTTATCATCCTGAAGATATGCTATTAAGTCATCAGATGGTGATAATATCACATCAACTTTTCTCGTAACGCCAAGCCTACTAACAACTTTATCATCACCTTTAGTATCTACCGATGGTTTAACTAAAAGAATTTTCATTCCTCTTTCTTCATAATTATGGGCTACTTGCAATAAAGATGTCGATTTACCACTATTCATAGCACCATATCTAAAATATAATTTACTCAAAACTAATCACTATCCTAACAATTTTATATACTTTACTCTTATTCAACATTACTATCGTTTTTATCTTCTAAAGAAATAATTTTATCAATATTACTAAAAGTATAATTAACAATAACTTCCGAAATACTATCATCTTGATATTTAAAGAAATTAGTATAATCTATCTCCACCCGTTTGTTTTCTTCATTTGTAGTTATCATAATACTATCTTCACTATCACAATTTAAAATAAGATCAGATAGTTTAACAAAATACTTATTATCCTCTTTCGTACCATATTTCAAATAATTTTTAATATTTTCCAAATTCAAGTAACGATACTCTAAATAAGGATAAATTTCACTTTGTTCAGTTAATAAATAATTGCCATCTTTTAAAATATAATATTTATTGTCCATCTTATAGTAAGAAATCTCTTCCCCATCTATCATAAGATTAATACTCATATTATTCCCAAGACTTTTTCCTTGATAAAAATAATTTTTATCATTATAAGTTACGTCTATTTTATATTCGTAATTATCAGTAATTTCTAATAAGAAGCTTTGAGGAATTTCTCTCTCTTGATTATTAGAATTCATACTACCTAAAATTCTTACAAATATAATAACACCAATAAAGAAAATACCATAAAGAACTAACTCTATTTTTGCTCTTTCCCTTTTATCTTTCCATAACTCTTTAAATTTTTTAAATTTCTCTTTCATTCAAATTTAACTCCTACATAATCATCTTTTTTGATTCCGTTGACAAAATCATGAACTAAACATCTCTTCTTACCTTCTAATTTAATATCAGTTAATTTAATCATATCATCTTTGGTACTAATATATATTCCCTCACTATTTATTTCTTCAATAGTTCCAGGCTCCTTATGAGATGGCTTATTTACTATCTCAGAACGATATATTTTCACTCTTTTTCCTAATAGATAAGCATAAGCTCCGGGATTGCTAGATAAACCTCTAATACGATTATGAATATTTATTGAAGTATCATTAAAATTAATCTTTTCTTCTTCTTTTGTTATATTGTACCCAAAAGTAACTTCATCCTCATTTTGTTTTATCCGCTTATTTGTTCCTTCAATAATACTAGGAAGAGTATCTAAAAGCAAATCACGTCCTACCAAAGAAAGTTTATCATATAATTCATCTAAAATTATATCATCACTTATTTCTACTTCTCTCTGACTAATTATATCACCGCTATCCATATCCTTATCCATATACATGATTGTAATTCCCGTTTTTTTATCACCATTAATTAAAGCATGATGAATTGGTGCTCCTCCTCTTAACTTAGGAAGTAAAGAGCCATGAACGTTAATACAGCCATATTTAGGATAATTTAAGATTTCTTCAGGGATGATTTGTCCAAAAGCAGCTGTTATAATAATATCAGGCTTTTCATCTAAAACAACTTGGTATTCTTTTCTAATACTAAGTGGCTGAAAGACTTTAATATGATGCTCGAGAGCTATTTTTTTGCACTCAGGATAAACAATATTACCCTTTTTATCTTTCGCTCGATCTGGCTGACATACTACCATAACGACGTTATATTTATCAATTAAACTTTCTAATATTGGTACCGCAAAAGATGGAGTACCCATAAATACTACCCTCATATTTTTCACGATTATCATCTCTTTTCTACATCAGTCATTTTAATTATACAATATAATTATATTTATTTCAATTAGCAAAAAAAAGACTAGTTCTTATTATTTATATTTAAGACTAATCTTTTAATGTTAAAATCTTGATACACGCATTTTTACTGCATTACTTCGCACATTTAATTTTGCAGTATTATCGGTACTAATCTTCATCATTGGATTTTCAGCATTTTCCAGTTTACTTTGAGAAAAATATATTTGTTCATCAACCATATTTAAAATAAAATCAAACCACTCATTAATAGCATTATTTGTATCATGTTCCAAATCAAAATAAATTTGATTAATCGTTTTAGCATAAGTACCTTTATTTACTAAAATACTACCAGACAAATTTAATGGACTTAGTTTTAATCTTGTACCACATAACTTATTTATCATTTCAGTAAATTTAATATTTTGAATCATTCTAGCGGTTCTTCCATTACCATCGATGTAAGGATGGATTCTCACAAAAAGTAAATGCATAAGAGCGCTCGATAAAAATGGATTACTATAAACAAATGCTATTCCATTATGCTTATAAATTTTAATAAAATCATTCATAAATTTTCCAACATCTTCAGGATTAACACCGCGCCAAAAAATATCTTCACTGCCATCAGTATTTATTCTGCTTACATTTACTGGTACACTGCGATAACTAAAAGTTGGTTCATATTCTCCATCAGTAACAAAATTATGTAATTCGTGTATCCTTCGGTGACTAATAGTCAAAGTATCAAACATAAGACTTTTATCCGCGAGAGCACGAGCATTAAAACTAGCATTTTCAATTTGTTGACTTGCCTCTAGTTCATCATATAACGAATACATCCAATAATCGACAATATAATTAGTATCATATTTATCTAACGCTTCACGATAACTATCAAAGTCTTTGCTCGTCTTTTTCAAATGCTCAAGTACATAAGGCAAAAGTTCAATTTGCTTAACATATTCTTCAAGAGGAAAATACGATACATAATCATCATTCATTCCCTTTTCATTAATTGACATAAATTACACCTCATTTCTAATTTAATTATTATTTATTAATCACGTGGTAAATACTTTGAAAATAGTTCCATTGGTTTTCGTATAATCCATCTTTCTCTTTAATGACTTTACTGTACCAAAATAATCTATCTGAAATAAATCTTTAATTATAAATTAACACTCATTAATAAGTGTGCTATCCCTTTCAATGACAGGTATTTTAGCATATTTTTTATATAATGTCAAAAAATTTCAAAATAATAAGCATAGGTATATTTCATATAAAAAAAGTAAGTGCTTTTTTAATAATCATGTTATGACTACTATTTAAACCTTACCTAATCTCAAAATGTCTATACACAGTAAGAATCTAATTGATAGTATTTCTCATTGCCATCAATTAAAACAAGATAACTACAGCCACCTTTAGCAGCAGATGATGATGTCGAATACAAAAACATCTTTTTAATATTACTATATTCATTTAATTTTTCAGCTGTATAATTATTTGAATCATAATTAGAAATATCATATTTATATACGTCACCATCTTTAGTTAAAACATATAAGAAAGATGTAGGAGCAGGTGGTGTATATAATAAAATATCTTTAGCATTAGTTATATTCGATAATTCATGAGTTAAATTAATAATTACTTTACCATTTACATCTAGTTTAAATGAATAATTACTATTATATTGTTCCTTAATAGAATTATAAGTTGATGACCCTATCTTACTTAACTCACTAGCACTAATTTCAATTTCTTCATTTTTACAAGAAGAGTTATCTGGTGAATTATCACTAGTAGTATTACTTAATGAGTTAGATTTAAAACTTATCGTACCAGTAGCTAATAATATAGCAAATACCACTAAAAGAACAATAATAATAACAAGTAAAATAATGACCATATTATTATTTTTTGTTTTTTCCATTTTAACCTTTTTTTCTCCTTTCAATCACATTGTAACATACCACTACATAATTTGTCAAAATAACCTATCCATCAAAAAAGCAAGGATATCCTTGCCTTTTTTACTCAAAATCTTTAATGTTAATTGTCTTTCTTGTCTCAACTTCTTGCTTTTTAGGGCAGCTGACAACAAGAACACCATTTTTGAAACTTGCATCAATCTCTTCTTCTTCAACATCTCCTAAGTAGAAGCTTCTTGTAACTTTTGAGTATGATCTTCTTTCACGATGAAGATATTTTTTATTTTCCTCATCTTTGTTTTCTTTTTCGAAAGTAACAGTAAGTTCACCTTTATCGATAGAAATATCGATATTGTCTTTATTGTAACCAGGTGCTTCCATCTCGACAAAGACTTTACCATCTTTCTCAAACACATCAGTTTTGACCTTTTCTTCTACTTTAAAGAAATCGTCATCAAAGAACATTTTACTTGGCAACATATAAATCACTTTCCTTTCTTAAAAACATATTCTTTATTTTGCCATTATATCACACATAAGATTACTCATTTCCGTAGGATTATCAATAGGAAGTCCTTCGATTAATCGAGCTTCAAAATAAATAACCTTTGTGTATTTAACAAACTCATCCTTATCTTTCTTATATAGTTCTTTTAATTTATCGCTAATCTTATGACTAACATTAATTTCAAGAACCATATTCGCTTTAATCTTTTCATCAGTCGGCATAGCATTAATAACCTTTTCCATAGAAGTAGATACTTCCCCTTCTGTCGTTAAGCATACCGGATGATTTTTTAATTTACTTGTAAATCGAACATCAGATACTTCGCCCTCAAGTACTTCTTTCATCTTTTCAAGCATATCTTTATTATCTGTATTTTCTTTCTTAATATGCTCTTTTTCTTCCTCAGTCGATAAATCCGTACTTTCACTTGAAACATTGACAAAATGTTTACCATCAAATTCATGAAGTGTCATAACCGCAAACTCATCGACATATTCCGTAAGATATAAAACTTCATGACTATCTTTAATACGCTCTACTTGAGGTAACATACTAACTTTCGAAATACTTTCACCACAAGCATAATAAATATTTTCATCATCTTTTTTCATCCGACTAACATATTCTTTTAACGTGACTAGTTTTTCTTCCTTTGATGAATAAAACATAACTAAATCTTGTAATTTATCTTTATTCATTCCATAGTCATTATAAATACCAAACTTTAATCCCATACCGAAAGCTTTATAGAACTCTTCATATTTCTCTCGGTCTTTATCTAGAAGTTCTAATAATTCTTTCTTAATACGAGATTCAATACTTTTAGCAATAAGTTTAAGATTCTTATCTTCTTGAAGTGTTTCTCTCGAAATATTTAAAGGAATATCTTCGGTATCGATAACACCTTTAACAAAACTAAAATAGTCAGGTAATAAATCATGACATTTGTCCATGATAAGAACACCATTTGTATATAACTGAAGTCCTTTTTCATATTCTTTACTATAATAATCATATGGAGCATGACTTGGAATATATAATAAAGCTGTAAAATTAACACTACCCTCCATATTAAAATGCATAACTTTTAAAGGTTCTTCATAATCATAAAACTTATCCGTATAGAAATTATTATATTCTTCATTCTTAATTTTCTTTTTATCCTTTTTCCAAAGAGGAACCATACTATTTATCGTTACAACTTCTTTGTAAGTTTCATACTCGTCACTATCTTCTTTCTTACGAGAGTTTTCAACTTCCATCATAATTGGATAACTAATATAGTCAGAATATTTCTTAACAATATCTCTAATCTTATATTCAGTAAGTAAATCACTATAATTATAGTCTTCCGTATCTTCTTTAATATGTAACGTAATAACCGTTCCCACTTCTTTCTTAGTCGAAGGAGATAAAGTATAACCTTCTACTCCTGAAGACTCCCAAATAGTTGCTGGTTCATCTAAATAAGATTTTGATTCAACCGTTACTTTATCACTTACCATAAAAGCTGAATAAAAGCCTACTCCAAACTGACCGATAACATTGACATCACTTTGGTCTTTATTTTCTTCTTTAAAATGAAGTGAACCAGATTCCGCGATAACACCTAAATTATTTTCAAGTTCTTTCTCAGTCATACCACAGCCATTATCAGTAATAGTTATTGTTCTGTTATCTTTATCAACATCAATTCGAATTTTTAAATCATTTCGATTAACCTTCATCTTTTTATCAGTAAGAGATAAATAATATAGTTTATCGATAGCATCACTAGCATTCGATATAAGTTCTCTTAAAAAGATTTCCTTATTCGTATAGATTGAATTAATCATCAAATCTAATACTCTTTTACTTTCTGTCTTAAATTCTCTTTTTTTCATTTAACCATCTCCTGTAACTTTTTACAATTACCATTATAGCACTATTTTAGCAATTGTCAATATAGATTGCTAATTTTTTATTTAAAAAAAGTTATTTACTTTTTACATAAATAACTTTTATATACCACAATAAATATTTAGTTATTTTAACTATTTTTAATTTTTTCAATATAATTATTAACTTTAGATGCCCACGTTTGGTCTTCAGCATACTTTGGATTCATTTGTTCCGCTGTTAAAAGACCATAGTCGACATAATTATTTTTAATATTTAGAATAAATCCATAAATACCAGCTTCACGACTTTCAAAGTATTGATATTCACCACATCCACTACCTTTTTGACCACCGATATTATTACATGTTTTTGCTAAATAAGAACAGTTCCAAGTACATCCTGTCTCATGCATCGATATTGCAACGGCAAGATATGGATCAACACCAAGTTCAATAGCATATTTAGCATAATATTCTCCCGTACCTGCAAGGTCCGAAGATAACGTTCTATTTAATTTATCAATAAGTTCTTCCATTGTCATATTATCGTATACGATAACTCTTTCCGG